>NZ_LZMI01000063.1:0-67926 GCF_001665475.1 Gordonia sp. 852002-51296_SCH5728562-b
AGTGGGGCGATAGTCGGGCTCTGCGCAGTCGAAATAGCCTTGACCTGTGAGAAATCGGTGTGCGAACGGGTGACGACAGCAGTCATCGAATAGTCTCCTTGGAATCCACGCTTGCCGTACCCACCCTGGGCACGGCCAGGTCGTCACCCGGAGCACCCCACCGCGGAGGAGGGTTGCCGACCAGCTAGCCGGGGCTTGTCGCTGGCACTCATGACCTGTTCCCAGGATCACCGACACGACGCTGAGCTGTCAACTTTCGCTCAGCGTGGACGAAAGGCGGCCGAGGGCGCGATCACCGAGCGTGTTAGTGACCCAGATTCTGTGCGCCAGCCTGATCGGCCTGTACGCGGTTGCACTTCCACGCAACCGGTAGCGTGAATCCATGCCAGCTTCGGAGGTATTCGTCCTGTCCAGGCCGCACGGCACGGTTCGTGCGCGCGGCGCATCAGCGGGATTCACCGATGCCACCGAGGCCGCCGAGGCGTTGCGTTCCGGGCGCATCGGCGCCATCACGGGGGCGATCGGGTTCACCTCGGCCGACGACGCCGCGCTGCTGGTTCCCGAGACCATCACGCACAGCGGTTCTGCGATCATGGGGAAAGCACCCGAACCCGCCCACGCCGAGCACGTCACGCTGATTCCCGACGCCGCGACGCATCGGGACCGGGTCGCACGTGCCATCGACGAGATCGACGCGGGGGCGTTGTCGAAGGTCGTGCTCGCCCGCGCCGTCGAATTCGACGTCGAACCGCCCGTCGACCCGGATCGACTTCTCGAGGCACTGGCGTACGGAAACGCCGAGCACTCTGCGTTTCTCGTCGACCTCAGCGTCGACGAGCACACCGACCCGCGAGCCCGATGGCTCCTCGGAGCGAGCCCAGAAGTGTTGCTGCGCAAGCAAGGTCTGGAGGTGACGTGCCGTCCCTATGCCGGATCGGCGGCGCGATCAGCAGACCCCGACGTCGATCACGCCGCCGGGCGCGCGCTGCTGGCTTCGACGAAGGACCGGGCCGAGCACGCATTCGTCGTCGAGCATCTTCGTGATGCGCTCGAGCCGATCTGTCGCGAACTCGACGTGTCCGATCAGCCGTCGCTCGTCTCGACCGGCGAGATGTGGCATCTGGCGACACCGATTCGCGGTGTGCTGACCGACCCGACGATCACCGCCCTCGACCTCGCGCTGTTGTTGAGCCCGACCCCTGCAGTGTGTGGAACACCGGGAGATGTTGCAGCACAATTCATCTCGACCCACGAGGAGCGTCGTGGATTCTACGCTGGCGCCGTCGGATGGTCGGGCGCCGCCGGCGACGGCGAGTGGATGGTGACGATCCGTTCGCTCGAACTGTCCGACGACCGTCACCACGTCCGCACCTGGGCGGGCGGCGGCATCGTCGCCGGGTCGGAGCCGCAGGCGGAGCTCGACGAGACGTCGGCGAAGCTCGCGACCGTCCTGCGGGCGCTGGGCGTCGCCGAGCTCGGTTGACGCCGAGGCCGTGGGCGTTGTGCCCGGCCGACGCCCGCGCGGAAAGTAGGGGAAGGATCGTTTCCCCGAGATCCTGAGCCTTCCCCCGGTTGCAAAGCGGGGAAAGGCACACAAGTCGCGGAAAAATCCCTTCCCCTAGAACCTGCACGACCGCCCAGCGTCGAAGCGCTCGGATCACGTCGACGCCGCAGCCCCACGCCCAGACGCCTCCACACCCGCGCGGAAAGTAGGGGAAGGATTGTTTCCCCGGGTTCCTGAGCCTTCCCCCGGCTACAACGCGAGCAAACGCACACGAGCCGAGGAAGAATCCCTTCCCCTTAGATTCTGCACGTCGGCCCGGCGCCCAACCACCAGCTCGGCAGCCGGCCCCACGCCCGACGCCGAAACTAGGGGAAAGATCGTTTCCCCGGGTTCCTGAGCCTTCCCCCGGTTGCAACGCGGGGAAAGGCACAAAAGCCGAGGAAGAGTCCCTTCCCCTAGATTCTGCGCGGCGGGGCCCAACGGGTCAGTCCGACAGCCCGGCGGCCCAGCGCCCGGGCGAAAACCGCAGCCCTCAGAGCGACGCCGCGAGCGAGTCGGTCAGGATGTCGAGGCCGTGGTGCAGTTCGTCGTCGCTGATCGTCAGCGGCGGGGCGATGCGGAAGATGCCGCCCATGCCCGGGAGCTGAACGATGTTCATGTGCAGTCCGCGCTCGAGGCAGGCGGCAGTCACCTTGGCGCCCAACGCATCCGCGGGTGTGCGCGACGCCTTGTCGGTCACGAGCTCGACGCCCTGCAGCAGCCCGCGGCCGCGGACGTCGCCGACCACCTCGACGTCGTCGCGCAGCCCGATCAGCCTCTCGCGCAGAACATCTCCGAGCTTGGCGGCACGCTCGACGAGTCCCTCCCGTTCGATCACGTCGAGCACCGTGAGGGCGACGGTCGCGGCGAGCGGGTCGGATGCGTGCGTGGTGTAGAAGAGGAATCCTCGCTCCGCGCAACGGTCTTCGATCTCTGCGCTCGTCACAACGGCCGCGACGGGTAGGCCTGCGCCGAGAGTCTTCGACAGCGTGAGAATGTCCGGAGCAACCCCGTCGCGCTCGAATGCGTACATCGTGCCGGTGCGGCCGAGCCCGGTCTGCGCCTCGTCGAGGATCAACAACATGCCGCGGTCGTCGCACATCTGTCGCAACCGCGCGAGATAGCCCTCGGGCAGTTCGATGATGCCACCCGACGACAAGATCGGTTCGACGATGCACGCGGCGAGCGAGCCGTTCGACTGCGTGTCGACGGCCGCGAATCCGTACCTCCAGTTCGGCTTCCCAGTCGTAGGACCCGTCGGCGTTGCGGAACGGCGATCGGTAGGCGTTCGGAGTGGGAAGCGTGAAGTTGCCGGGCAGCGTGGGGCCGTAGCCGCGTCGACCCGCCGAGAACGTGGCGGCCGCTGCGCCAGAAGTCATTCCGTGCCACGACCGGTCGAACGAGACGATCTCGTAGCGTCCCGTGGCGAGCTTGGCCATCTTGATCGCCGCCTCGTTGGACTCGGCCCCCGTGGTCAACAGCACTGTGCGCGTGAGGTTGTCGGGCAGCGTCGTCGACAGCCGTGAAGCAAAGTCGACGACGGGCCTGCTGAGCATGCCGCTGAACAAATGGTCAAGCGTGGCAACCGAATTCGATACCGCTTCGACGATCGCGGGGTGCGAATGGCCCAGCACGGCGCTCATCTGACCCGACGTGAAGTCGAGGATGGCGTTGCCGTCGGAGTCGTAGACGTACGACCCCGAGGCGCGCTCGATGATGCGCGGTGTGAACGCGGGAATGTAGCGGGTCAGGTGTCGCTGGGCGGCATCCCAGAAGGCGTCGTCTGTCATGGTCGTCCTCAAGATCGGTCGTGCGGATCATCCAACTATGGCATAGTCAGTTAGGACATTCATCTTTCAGGAGCACACGACCCCGATGGGACCTCAGCCGCCGATCAGCGTCAGCGAGCACTCTGACATGCCCATTTACCGGCAGATCGTCACGCAGTTGACCTTCATGATCGAGATGGGACAACTCGGCGCCGGCGACCGCCTACCCGGTTCCCGGATGCTCGCCGACAACCTCGGCATCAACCGGAACACCGTCGCGCGGGCCTACGGCGACCTGCGCGCGGCCGGACTGGTGGAATCGCGGGGCCGCGGCGGGATGGTCGTGCTTGCCGCGACGTCGACGCAGCCGCGGTCCGAAGCACGCGATACCGCTCGCGAGACACTGCAACGCGCGGTCGACGAGTGCCTCCAGCTCGGACTCTCCCCCGCCGAGATCGGTGAGCTCGCACTGAATCTCGCTGTCACGCAGTCCGATTCACCTCGCGTGTACTTCGTCGAGTGCAACGACGACCGCGCCGACTACTTCGCTGACGAACTCACCGAGAAGCTCGGCATTCGGGTCACCCCTCTCGTACTCGACCACTTCGACCCCGACGCCATCCCTGCCGACCTGGTGCTCACCACGTTCTTCCATCTCGCGCAGGTTCGCGAGCTGCTGAATGATCGTGCCGAGGTGGTGGCCATCGTCGTCGCACCGCACATCCGCACACTCATGCAGATCGCCGACGTCCCGCCCGAACAGAAGGTCGGACTCTGGTACAACACCGCCGAACAGGCTGCGAGCGTAAGGGATTCACTGTCAGCCGCGGGCATCACAGACGTCACGATGCTCGACGGAACGTCCGACGACGAGCTCGCAGGACTCGACGTCGTCGTGATCCCCAGCGAGACAGCAGAACTCGCCGACAGACTGGCTCAGCGGGTACGCGTCATCGAGTTCGGCAACGTCCTCGACGACGCGTCGGTGCGCATGGTTCGGGAGGTACTGCGCGACCTACGTTCGGCGAGTCAGCCGAGCGCCTGATCCAGATCGCCGAGCAGGTCGTCGACGCCCTCGAGCCCCACCGAGAGCCGCACCACCGCATCGCTGAGTCCGATCGCCGCCCGACCGTCGGGGCCCATCGCGCGATGCGTCGTCGTGGCGGGGTGGGTAATGAGCGACTTGGAGTCGCCGAGATTGTTCGAGATGTCGATGACCTGCAACGCGTTGAGCAGCTCGAACGCACGCTTCTTGCCGTCGACGCCGTCGCGGTCGTTGAGTTCGAACGTCACGACGGTGCCGCCGCCCGACATCTGCTTGGTTGCGAGGTCGTACTGCGGATGCGAGGTGATGAACGGGTACTTGGTCCACCGCACACGCGGGTCGGCCTCGAGGAACTCGGCGATCCGCAACGCCGACGCCACCGACGCGTCGACGCGCAGGCGCATGGTCTCGAGTCCCTTGAGCAGTGTCCACGCGTTGAACGGACTCAGCGCGGGACCGGTGTGACGCATCAGGGTTTGCACGGGACCGTCGATGAATTCCTTGGTGCCCAACACCGCACCACCCATCACGCGGCCCTGGCCGTCGATGTGCTTGGTACCCGAGTAAACGATCACGTCGGCGCCGAGGTCGAACCCGCGTTGCAGCAGCGGTGTGGCGAAAACGTTGTCCAACACCACTTTTGCGCCCGCAGCATGAGCAAGCTCAGACACCTTGGCGACGTCGACGAGCGTCTGCATCGGATTCGACGGCGTCTCGAAGAACACGGCGTCGGTAGGCGTCGACAGCGCCTGCTCCCACTGGTCGAGATCCTCCCCGTCGACGAAAACCGTTTCAACGCCCCAGCGCGGCAGGATCTCGTTGCACACGACGAAGCACGAACCGAACAGGCTGCGGGCCGCGACGAGCCGATCGCCCGCCTTCAGCAGCGCGCCGAGCGCCACGAATACCGCGGCCATACCGCTCGCCGTCGCGAAACATGCCTCGGCACCGTCGAGTAGGCGTAGGCGCTCCTCGAACATGGCCGTCGTCGGATTTCCGTAGCGGGAGTAGACGAATCGCTCGTCCTCACCGGTGAATGCGCGCTCGGCCGCTTCTGCGGAGTCGTAGACGTAGCCACTGGTCAGGTAGAGCGCCTCGGAGGTCTCGAAGAAGCCGGAGCGAGCCAGGCCACCGCGGACGGCGAGGGTGTCGAAGGAAACACCTTCTGGCAGTTCGTGACTCACGACTGCCTCCACGGAAGATTCGACGCACGCCACCCGACGGCACCGCGGTGGTCGTTCTCGTCGAGCCCACCCTCGAATCCGTCGAGGACGTTGTACGCCTTGGTGATTCCCGCTGCGGTCGCGGCCTCGGCGGCTCCGATCGAGCGATGACCCGAGCGGCACAGGAAGATCACTTCGTTGTCGTCACGAATACCCGCATCGCGCAGTTCCGCGATGAATGCCTGGTTGGGCGATCCGTTGGGGAAGGTGTTCCACTCGACGAAGACGGCGTTCTTCTCGATGACTTCCAGGTCGGGAACGCCGACGAAGGCCCATTCCGCCGTGGTGCGACAGTCGACCAGAACCGTGTTGGGGTCGGTCTCCAGCCTCTCCCAGGCCTGCTGGGGAGTCAGATCGCCTGCATAGGTCATGCCCTGCACACCTTCCACTGTGGGGGAATCGTCGAATAGTCAGGGTACTCGCGCGCGAGGTGGGCGTGCCTCGCGCCCCGAGCGCTCTCACGCATCTCGGTGTCGGCCGTCCGCACCAATTCTTGTCGTCTGATCGAGCCAAATCCCCTACTCGCCCCGCCGATCGATTCGTCATCACCGCAGCTTGGGCTACTGTCCCGCGGTAGTTGGCCGCCGCTGGCAGGCCCGGCGGGAAGAGGGAGCATGCGTGGCACATGGGGCGTTCTGTTCCTATCTGTCGTCATGTGCGCGGCGGTCGCCGCGTGCAGCACGACGGGAACTCCGTCGAAGTCCGGAGACACGAGTTCCGGAGACACGAAGTCCGCGTCGTCCGCGTCGGTCGGCGAGATCTCGCCCACCGCACTGATCGTTGATGCGTCCGATTCAATGCTCACCTCAGACGCTCCGGGACCACGCATTGATGCGGCCAAGACGGCAGCGAACTCACTTGTCGACTCCCTGCCCAACGATTCACAGCTCGCCCTGATCGCGTACGGAACAGGCACAGGAACATCAGCGAGCGAGTACACCGCGGGTTGCCGCGACATCCGCACCCTCGTGCCGCTGGCAACCCTCGACAAGAACCGAGTGCACCAGGCCGTCGACTCCATTACTCCGCGGGGGTTCACGCCTATCGCGGCATCGCTCACCCAAGCTGCGACCACACTTCCCCCCACCGGACCAGCCGCCATCGTGCTCGTCTCGGACGGGGAGGACACATGCGGGCAACCGCCCTGCCCGGTAGCCCGTTCGTTGGTTGCTCAGCATCCCGACCTCCAGATCTCGACGATCGGTTTCAAGACATCAGGCGAGGCTTCGGATCAACTGCGTTGTGTCGCAGCGGCAGGAGGCGGATTGTTCGTCCAAGCCGCGAACGCAGCCCAGCTACAGGCTCGCCTCTTGGCAACGCAGAATCAGGCGGCGGCGTCGTCGGCGATCAACGGAGGATCGTTGCGCGGCATCGCGATCGGCAACGGCTTGCAAGAGATCCGACAGTCGCACTCCGACTTTCCGCTCGGCGGTCGACGCACCGGAAATCAGACCATCATCGTGTGGCAGGACTGCGAGTGGGTGTTCGACGCGACCGGCACGCTTGTCGAAATTCGGCCGCAAGGAAATGCCCGGACCATCGACGGCGTCCGCGTCGGCGGCACACTGAGCGAGGCCAAACACTTTTACGGCAATCCTGTTGCTACGTCGTCGAATTCAGACGGAACCCGGAACTCGACGTTTGTGGCCGAGCCGGACACCACAACCGGATACCGCATCACCTCACAGGGAGCCGACGACGCGTCGACCATCACGAGGATCGTCGTCTGTGGTTGTGCGCCACGCTCTTCCGCCACGTCGTCAGCGCCGGCAAGTGAGATCATCAGACCGTTCACCAAGTCCGGCAACACCACTCCCGGGTGGCTCAAGGACGCCAGGCACAACTCTGGTGGCTACTACGCCTGCACGATCAACCCCGTACCGGGTGCCGCCGAGGCTGGAATATCCTGGTGCTCGGGCTCTTCCGGTATGGATCAGGGCCTGTGCGCACCCTCATTCGACGGCCACAGCCTGCTCTGCGTGACAGATCCGTTCAGCACGACGGAATTCATCATCACTCCATCACAGCCGCCGGTAAGCGACCCCAAACCACCAGCGAATCACATCCCCTTCGGTCTCGAACTCGCCGACGGCACCCGCTGCGTCTACGTGGCGTCGCGCGGCGTCGCACCGGGCAACAGCGCGCGTCCGGATGCTGTCGCCACATACAACTGCGGCGACAATCCCCTGCGCCCCACGTCGTACGTCTTCTCGGACAAGAATTCCTATCCCCTGGCGCAGTCCTCCACCGGCTGGACCGCGAAAGTCGGTGGCGCCAGCGGCGAATCGCTCCGAGACGTGGCGATATCCAAGGTCATCTATGTCGGATTCGGATAAGGAGAACCCATGCGATCGGTAGCCTTGCTCGCCACGTCGCCGTGGCGTGCCCTGGTTGTCTCGGGCGTCGCCGCTCTCGTCCTGCTCACCACGTCGTGCGATAGACAGATCTCGGGAGATGCCAGCACGGGCACCGACACCCCAGCGGCCGCACCGAAGGCGTATGTCAATCCGTGCAATGGAGTCTCGGGCACCTGTGAGGTGGTGCGCAAGGTCGACGTCGACGGCGACGGCCAGACCGATGAGGTCGCGATCGCCTACGCGTCCGACTCACCAAGTCCCCAAGTGGCATTCGGAACTTCGCACGTCACCACTCTCGCGGCGATCAATGGCAACGTATTCCGCCTCACCGAGGACTTCAACGGCGTGCCGTACACGGCCCCCACCGAGATCTTTCGCGGCGCCTTCGCGATGAGTCGGGCGCAGGGCGCCGATATCGCCCTCCACCTCGCCATGGGCCAGGGAAACCCTGAGCAGTTCGCCGTGATCAGTTGGGATGGAAGCAAACTCGTTGCCCTTCCGCAGCCACCCGATCCCAATCAACAGGGTGCTCAGCGCACACCGGGCATCTGGTACCTCGGCTCGTCACACGGCAAACAGCAATTCGTCAAGTGCAAGCAGCCCGGCGAGATCGCTTTCGTCGATCTCAGCGCCGCAACCCGGGAGGGCATTCCCGTCCCCGGTGGCGGCAGGCGCGAGGAGAACTACTTCGTGTTCAGCGGAGATTCGTGGCAACCGAACGGCTCGACCAACACAGCAGACAACAGCTTCTCCTACAGTTGGAGCCCGCACTCCAACGGATTCGATTGCCCTGCGCTCGGTACGCCGAACTGACAGGAACATTCACTCCGCCGCAAGCGCCGCAACGACGGCGTCGAGGTCGTGGCCGTCGGCGCGCCGGATTGCCCACGTGTCCATGGGCATCGCGAGATCGGAGATGGGCAGAAGCGTGAACTCGCTGCGATCTATGGCGCGCATCGATTCCGTCCCTTCCGGAACCAAGGTGAATCGGTCACCGCCGCGGAGCATCAATGCCATGCCGGTGATGGTCGAGTAGCGGTGCGCCGCGTCGACGAGCACACCGAGATCGCGCAGGAGCCGCGTGCACGGCCCGTACCGCAGATCCCAGTGTCTCGGCCCGGATACCAGTGTCATTCCCCGCAGGTCAGCCGTCGTGATCGCGTCGACCCCCGCGAATCTCGACGCGTCGACGACGGCCACCACTCTCGACGTCGCGAGCAGCGTACCCACAAGGTCAGGATGGTGTTCGGGAAGATGCGAGATCGCGAGATCGATCTCGCCGCCGAGAAGTTGCTCCGGCATTTCCAGCGACGGCATCTGGGAGATGATCACCCGATGGGTCTCCTCCACCTGATCGGCGACCGCCGAGATACGTCGACGCTGCTCGTGTGTGAGCTCATCCGGCACGGCAAGACGCAGGTCCGTGTGGTGGGTCGCGCGCACGGCGGACGGTAGTGCGTCGAGATCTGCGACGACCCGCTCGGCAAGCGGAATCAGCGCCCTACCTGCATCGGTGAGCGCGGTGTGATGCGTCGACCTGTCGAAGAGGCGGACGCCGAGCTCGGACTCCAGTGCCTTGATCCGTTTACTCAGCGGAGGCGCGGACATGTGGAGCGACTCCGCAGCCCTGGTGAAGTTCAGCTCACGTGCCACGGCGAGGAAGAAACGCAGGTGCATGACATCCATGGAAATATCCAACACTCCAGATCGCGCTTGGTATTTCCGTTCAGGCAATACCGGAGCGTCCGAACTGGTCGTTCCCTTCCGGCCACAACGCTCCTAGCGTGGAGATAAACGAGCTCTGTTCGCCGGCGAATCGGGAGGCACCATGTTCGAGCATCTGTACGTTCTCAACGGCCGCAAGCACTCCATCCTGCGGGTCGACGCGACCGACGGCACCGTCGAGACCGTGACCGATCAGACGGGCTACCTGCCGGACGGGATCGTGACCACGCCCGACCGCATCTACTGGACGACGATGGGCAAGCCAACCCGCGTAGCAGTGACAGCCGGGACCTCCCCCGACGATGAATGGGATTTCAGCGCTCCGAACGGATCGGTGCGCAACTGCGCCCTCGACGGCTCCGGACAGACCCAGCTGGTTCCCGACGGCACCATCACCACCGGCAAGCAGCTCACCGCTGACTTCGACGCCGGCCTTCTCTACTTCTGCGACCGCGAGGGTACGACGGTCTATCGCGTTGCCACCGACGGCACCGGCCTGACCCCGCTGGTCCACAACACCCGAGACGACACCTGGACACAGGAATGCGTCGGAGTCGCGGCGGACCCGGTCGGCGGGTTCCTCTACTGGACGCAGAAGGGCCCGAGCAAGGGCGGACGCGGGAAGATCTTGCGCGCGGGCCTCGACCTCCCGGAGGGCGAAACCGCCTCCACCCGAACGGATATCGAAGTGCTGTGGCACGACCTGCCCGAACCGATCGACCTCCACCTCGACCTCGACACCAACACCGTCTTCTGGACGGATCGCGGAGCAGCGCCCGACGGCAACACGCTCAACCGGGCGGCGATACCCGACAAGGGTCACGCAGGCGCCACCCCGGAGATTCTCGCCCACGGCTTCGACGAGGCGATCGGCCTGGCCGTCGATACCGACGCCGGGTTGGTCTACGTCAGCGATCTCGGTGGCTCGATCCGGTCTGTCGAGATCGGTGGCGACCACGCCGTACGCGAGATCGTCCATCTGCCCGACTCGTCGTTCACGGGCATAGCCGGGCTCTGAGAACACCGGGCCCTAAAAACACCAGGGCTCCGAAGAAGCCAAATATCCACCCCCGCAATATCTCTCGAAAGAAGCACACGCGATGAGCAACTACGCGAAGTCACTCGACGACGTCGACGCACGGCCGGTGGCCGTCGTCGGGGCAGGCACCCTCGGGCGTCGAATCGCCCTTATGTTCTCCACTCGAGGCGGCGAGGTGCGGATCTTCGACCAGAGCGCCGACCAACGTGAGGCAGCCGCCCAGTACGTCGATGACACCATCGACGAGACGCTGAAGATCATCGGCAAAGGCGTTGCGGGAAAGGTGATCCCGGCATCAACCCTCGCTGATGCGGTTGCTGGCGCGTGGCTGGTCGTCGAGGCCGTGCCCGAGCGCCTCGACATCAAGATCCCGCTGTGGGGCGAGATCGACGCGGCCGCAGACGATGACGCGATCTTCGCGACCAACTCGTCGTCGTACGCATCGTCGACGATGATCGAGAACGTGCGGAACCCAGAACGCATGTGCAACATGCACTTCTACATGCCGCCGATGTCGAACGCCGTCGACCTCATGTCCGACGGCGAGACCGCCCGCGACGTCCTCGACTCGCTTCTCGTCGTGCTACCCGAGTTCGGCATCCACCCGTTCGAAGCACGCAGGGAGAGCACGGGATTCATCTTCAACCGCATCTGGGCGGCCATCAAGCGTGAGTCACTCGAAGTCGTCGCCGAGGGCGTGTCGACGCCACACGACATCGACGAGATGTTCAAGATCAACTGGCACATGCCAACCGGCCCGTTCGCCATGATGGACAGCGTGGGACTCGACGTCGTGCTCGACATCGAAAACCATTACGCCGCAGAGAATCCGAACCTGCCGACCGGTCCACGCGAACTGCTCGAGCGCTACGTCGACGACGGCAAGCTCGGCCGCAAGACCGGCGAGGGCTTCTACACCTACGAGTGACTGCTGCACCTACCAGTAAACCGTCAGCTCTTGCAGAGCTTCCACGTGCCGTCGTCCTTCACCACGACGACGCTCGTGGTCTGCTTGTCGTCGGGCGTCTTGTCGAAGTGCCAGTGCACGCGGGCCGTCGCGCGGTCGCCGTTGACCGTCACGTCGGTGATCTCCGGAATCACGATGCGGCCCTTCGACTCGACCGAGGTCCGGTTCTGACTCACGAACTCCTGCTCGGAGATGAATGAGCTCGACGACGTGTCGGCGGCACACGTCGACTGCTTGAACTTGCCGTAGTCGACGTTGTTGCGCGCGGTGTAGTTGTCGTTGATCGCGAACTGAACCTGACCGGAATCGCTTGCGCGTTCCTCCGCCGGACGCAGCATGTTGGACAACACGACGGCGAGAATCGCCACCACCACGATGACCAGCGCAATCCAGAAGGGCCACGCGTCTTTCCAGGTGCGTGGGCGCTGGTCGTCGGCGTCGAGGTCACTATCGGGGTTTTTGCTGTCGGATGCACCGCTGGCCATGCCAGGCAGTGTAGTTGTCGTCGAATCAGGCCCGCGCTACCCCCGATCCGGACATCTGCGGCACCACATCTCGTAAGGTGACCCTAAGAGCGCCACCTACGAGAGGACCACCCCGTGCCCCATTCACGACACGTCCGCCCACTGCTCGCCGTGTTCGCGACCATCGCGGCGTCGACTCTGGTTCTCGTCGGCTGCTCGGCCCCCGACGAGAACGGCGACGCTGCCAGGTCGTCGGCTCCGGCGGCCGAACCCGGCGCGCTGCCGGTCACCATCGAGCACAAATACGGTTCGACGACCATCTCCACCCAGCCCACTCGCGTCGCCGCGATGGGGGTCGGCGACGGCGATACGCTGCTGGCCCTCGGGATCACTCCGACAACGATCGCGCCGTTCGCCGATCCCACACAGCGCAGCGCCCCGTGGAATGCCGAACTCCTCGGCGACGCCAAGCCGGTGATCCTGCCCAACGTGTCGGCGGAGTTCGGTGCGCAGATCGCCAAAGCGCTCTCGACCAACCCGCAGCTGGTGACCGCGGTCGGCGCGGCACCCACCCGCGAGCAGTACGACACCCTGAGCAAGGCAGTGCCGACCATCGTGCGGCCCGCGCGATACCAGGATTGGCAGGTGCCGTGGGGCGTCCAGACCACCGAGATCGGTAAGGCCGTCGGACTTCCCGACGCGGCGTCGAAGAAGATCGCCGAGTCAAAGAAGCACGTCGCCGATCTGGTTGCCCAACATCCGGAGCTCAAGGGCAAGACGGGTGTCGTGGTCACCGGGTCGACGGACGGTGGTGTCTCCATCTACGGGCCGGGTGACGGGCGTGCGCAGATGCTCGCCGACTACGGACTCAGCTTCCCCGAGTCACTCAAACCGACGATCACCAGCGGCTTCTATGGTTCGATCTCGGCCGAGAGGCTCGACATGCTCGATGCGGCGGACGTGGTCGTCACAGTGGACTGGTCGGGCGCGAATGCCAAGCTCAAGGCCGATCCGACGTGGAACCGCCAGGCGTTCGTGACGCAGGGCCGAACCGTCTATCTCGATCAGCAGGTCGGAAGCGCGATGTCGGTGCCGACGGTTCTGACGGTCCCGTGGGTCGCCGACAAGGCCGTTGCGCCCATCGCCGAAGCGGCAAGTAAGCGTCCGACGAGTTAGCGAGACTACTGAGGTAACCCTCACAGATGATTTTGGTTAGCGGTGCCCAGCGCCTACCGTAGAGGGGATAAGCGTCGACGCTCCACCGCACTCCAGCGACATACCTGGCGCGTCGAGAAACCCCTGAGCACGAGGTAGACGACACTCTATGACTGATCAGAGCCGCCCGCTGCGGGTTGCCATCGTCGGAGCCGGCCCCGCCGGCATCTACGCCGCCGATGCCTTGATGAAGTCCGACACCGCCAAGGATCGCGGCGTCAGCATCGATCTGTACGAGCGCATGCCCGCGCCGTTCGGCCTGATCCGCTACGGCGTCGCCCCCGACCACCCGCGCATCAAGGGCATCATCACCGCGCTGCACAAGGTCCTCGACAAGCCGCAGGTCCGTCTGCTCGGCAACATCGACTACGGCACCGACATCACGCTCGACGAGCTCAAGTCGCACTACGACGCCGTGGTCTTCTCGACCGGCGCCACCGACGACCGCGCACTCGACATCCCCGGCATCGACCTCGACCGCAGCTACGGCGCGGCACAGTTCGTCGCCTGGTACGACGGACATCCCGACTTCCCGCGCGAGTGGCCGCTCGAGCAGGAGAAGGTCGCCGTCATCGGCGTCGGCAACGTCGCACTCGACGTCGCGCGCGTGCTGGCCAAGACCGGCGACGAACTGCTCCCCACCGAAATCCCCGCCAACGTCTACGAGGGCCTCAAGTCCAACAAGGCCATCGAGGTCCATGTGTTCGGACGCCGCGGCCCCGCACAGGCGAAGTTCACGCCGCTCGAGCTCAAGGAGCTCGACCACTCGCCCAACATCGAGGTCGTCGTCAGCCCCGAGGACATCGACTACGACGAGGGCTCGGCCGTCGCCCGTCGCGGTTCCAAGATCACCGACCAGGTCGCGACGATCATCGAGAACTACGCGATGCGTGAGCCCAAGGAAGGCGCGATCCACAAGCTCTTCCTGCACTTCTTCGAGAGCCCGATCGAGATCCTCGGCGAGAACGGCGAGGTCGTCGGCCTGCGCACCGAGCGCACCCAGCTCGACGGCACCGGCAACGTCAAGCCGACCGGCAAGCACACCGACTGGGACGTCACCGCGGTCTACCGCGCCGTCGGCTACCTGTCGGACAACCTGCCCCACATCCCGTTCGACTCGCAGGCAGGCGTCATCCCCAATGAGGCAGGACGCATCTACGACGACGGCTCCCACCTCACCGGCCTCTATGCAACCGGGTGGATCAAGCGTGGCCCGGTCGGCCTCATCGGTCACACCAAGGGCGACGCCAACGAGACCGTCGAGTGCATCATCGAAGACATGGGTAACGGCGCACTGCTCGACCCCGCCAACCCGTCGGAAGACGCGATCATCGAGCTGCTCGAGTCCAAGAACATCCCGTTCACCACGTGGGACGGCTGGTACCGCCTCGACGAGCACGAGCGCGCCCTCGGCGCCGCTGAGGGCCGCGAGCGCGTGAAGGTCGTCGAGCGCGAGGACATGATCGCCGCATCCGAACCGCACAAGGTTCAGAAGGCCTGACGCACAGCGCACCTGACACACGGCACAAAAGAACGCCGACCGGATTCCGGTCGGCGTTCTTTGTGTGAGAGGGAACCGATCGCCAGGCGATCGGGGTGTATCAGTTCTGTGCGGCCTCGACTGCGGCGGCCGGAGCAGCCTGGTTGCCCGCGTTGTTGTTCGACGGCGCGACCTTCTGCGTGTTCGGGGCGGTTCCGTTCTCGCCCTTCTGCTGGTCGACGTTCCACCAGAAGCCCGCGTTGTTGAGAATGTTCTCCGTCTGGGCTCCGATGGTGTACCCGGAGATCGACGACGGGAAGCAGCTACGCCAGGTGGTCTCCGATGCCATGTAGAACTGGCCCGGCTTGAGCACACCTGCGGGCTGACCCTTGATCGCGGTCTTCTTCGTCGGCCCACCGAACTCGGTGACGTTCACGTTGGTCATGGTCGATCCGCCGATGTTCTTCACGCCCATCCAGCGGTGCATGCGCCAGCCGGGAAGGTTGTCCCAGGTGGGACCCCAGCCCTTGAAGTAGCAGTTGACTCCGCCGAAGAGGGCGAGATCGCCGGGACCGGCAGCTTGGGCGGGTGTCGCAGCAGCGACAGAGCCGGCGGCGATACCGCTGGCGGCAGCGACCGCGGCGATGGCGCGCTTCACAGACTTCTTCATGTCGTATGACCTTCCTGATTCACGTGTGTCGTCGTGCGTGTACCGACCTGCGAGCTGTCGACGCACCGGGGGTGCGACTGTGGACGTTCACCCCCGACGGTTCGTCCCGTCTGATCATGCTTATCGGAAACTCACAGGAACTTGTTACCGGCGCTGAACATCTTGCCCGTTTGGCAATCACTCCGTGACATCGGCCCCGCGTCGCGCCGCGACATGAACCCTCGGCCCGGAACCGGACATTCCAACTCAGGTAAGGTTGCCCTTCGTGCGTCGAATATCCGGCTTGTTGGTGATCGTTGCGGTCCTCACCGCGGCGGTCATCGCGTCGGTGATCATCGGCACGCGCAACGTCCCACCTGCGCAAACCTGGGATGCGTTCACCTCAGGCGTCAGTCAGATCTGGAACTCGATCATCCACCTGCGCGCGCCATCGGTCAGCATGCCCGACGACGTCGCGGGCATCGTGTGGGATCTGCGAATCCCGCGAACCGTGCTCGGCTTGCTCTGTGGTCTGGCGATCGGCGCCGCGGGTGCGATCACGCAGGGACACACCCGTAACCCCATCGCCGATCCCGGCATGCTCGGCGTCAACGCCGGTGCCGCGTGCGCTGTGGTGTGCGGGGTCTACGTGCTCGGTATCTCCTCGCCGATGGCGTTCATGGGATTCGGCCTTCTCGGCGCGATCGTCGCGTCGTGCGCGGTCTTCGGCGTCTCGGCACTGACCGGTACCGGCCCGGTCACGCTGATCCTCGCGGGCACCGGACTCTCGGCGATGCTCACGGCGATCACGTCTGCCGTGGTCCTCTCCGATACGGCGTCGCTCGACGCCTGGCGGTTCTGGAGTGTCGGCTCGACGTCCGGGCGCGGCATCGACATCTTCTGGGCGGCACTGCCCTTCGTCATCGCCGGGTTGGTCCTCGCGCTGGCGAGCGGATTCTTCCTCAACATCCTGAGCCTCGGCGATGAGATGACGACGGCGCTCGGCTCACGCGTGCTGGTGATCCGAGCGGTCGGTATCGCAGCGATCACACTGCTGGTCGGGGCAGCGACCGCCGCCTGTGGGCCCATCGTGTTCCTCGGGCTCGTCGTACCGCACATCGCCCGCGCGTTCACCGGGCCCGACTACCGCTGGATCATCCCCTACTCGGCGCTCATCGGAGCGACACTCATGCTGGTCTGCGACGTCATCGGACGAGTCATCGCCCGCCCGGGCGAGGTCCAGGTCGGCGTCGTCCTCGCGATGGTCGGGGCACCGTTCCTGATTGCCATGGTCCGCCGACAGAAGCTGACGAACGTATGACGACCGAGACCACACCCCAGACCACGGCCACTCCGACGCTCGAACGCCGACGTCTCGTCGTCCACATCGGTCCGTCGTCGTGGGTGGTGCGTCCCCGCATGGTCGCGGTGACACTCACCGGACTCGCACTGATGCTGCTGCTGTTCCTGTTGAGTGTCGGTGTCAGTGACTATCCACTGACGCCGCTCGACGTCGCGCGCATTCTGCTCGGTGGCGGCACGCGCATCGAGAACGTCGTCGTGCTCTCGGATTCCCTTCCCCGCGCTCTGGTCTCGGTCTTGGTCGGTTTCGCGTTGGGCGCTGCAGGCGCACTGAGCCAGTTGATTGCGCGCAATCCCCTTGCCACGCCTGACATTCTGGGTATCACGGCCGGGTCGAGCGCTGCCGCCGTGGCCGCCATTGCCTTCGCAAACGGTTGGGGCGCATGGCTTGCCGACATCGGAGTCCCCGCTGCCGCCCTCATCGGCGGTGTCGTGACGGCGATCGTCATGTACATCCTCGCGTGGCCGGGACGCAAGGCCAACCACGGCATCAACCCGCTCCGACTCGTGCTGATCGGCGTCGGCGTGACCTGGCTGCTGCAGGCCCTGACGTCGTTCCTCCTCACCCGCGCCGACATCAAAGATGTTGCCCGCGCACAGGTCTGGCTCGTCGGGTCGGTGTCGCAATCCACCTGGTCGAGTGTGTGGCCCGTCGCGATCGCAGTCGTCGTCGGCATCGTCGTGATCGCGATGATGTCCCGCCAGATCGACGCGCTGTCGCTCGGCCAGGACATGGCGCGCGGACTCGGGGTTCGCACCACCGCGGTGTCGACCACGGTGCTGCTCGTCGCTGTCGGATTGACCGCGATGGCGGTATCGGCAGCGGGTCCCATCGCATTCATCGCCCTGCTCGCACCGCAGATCGGGATGCGGCTGGCCAGGACACCGGTTCCCACACCGCTGCTGGCCGGGGTGATCGGAGCGATTCTTGTGCTCGCCGGTGATCTGTTGTGCCGCACGGTACTTCCCAGTGGACTTCCGGTTGGCATCGTCACCGCGGCGGTGGGCGGACCGTTCCTCATCTATCTCATGGTCTCGATGTCACGGAAGGCGACAGTATGAGCAGACTCGTCGGCCAAGGACTCAGCGTCGGCTACGACGATCGCGTCGTCATCGAGGGTCTCGACGTCGAGATCCCCGACGCCGCGGTCACGACGATCATCGGCCCCAACGGATGCGGCAAGTCGACGCTGCTGCGTGCCATGTCGCGCCTGCTGCACCCGCGCGAGGGCGTCGTGCTTCTCGACGGTGCCGACATCAACCACACCAAGCCCAAAGAGGTCGCACGCAAGCTCGGGATACTCCCCCAGAATCCCGTGGCGCCAGAGGGACTCACCGTCGCCGACCTCGTCGGCCGCGGACGGTTCCCACACCAGAAGTGGTACCAGCAGGCATCTCCCGACGACGAGGCCGCGGTGGCGTCTGCGTTGGAGATGACCGGGACGACGGACCTGGCCGATCGACACATCGACGCGTTGTCCGGCGGTCAGCGCCAGCGCGTGTGGATCGCGATGACGCTCGCGCAGGGCACCGACCTTCTCCTGCTCGACGAACCGACCACCTACCTCGACCTCGCGCACTCCGTCGAGGTACTCGACCTCGTGTACTCGCTGCGCACCGAACACGACAAGACCGTGGTGATGGTGCTGCACGATCTGAATCTCGCTGCCCGCTACAGTGATTCGCTGTTCGTGATGACGGCCGGAAAGATCGTGGCGCAGGGCACCCCCAACGAGGTCATCACAGAAGAATTACTCGACGACGCGTTCGGACTGAACGCGCGCGTGATCACCGACCCCGTGTACGGCGACCCACTGATCATTCCGATCGGAACCCGCAGTGCGCGAACCGAAGTCGGCTCGTCCGCAGGTGAACTGTCGAGCTGACCTCTCGAGCTGAGAGCTCGAGCTAGTTCGACGACCGACCGGGCGTCACCGGGCGACCATTCGGCGCGGCGGAGTGCGGCGCGGGTTGGCGCGACGGGCGAGGCGCGGGCTGCTGCGGTCGCTGTCCGGCCACGGGCGGACGCTGCGCCCCCGCCGCGGGCCGCTGTTCCGGCGCGGGCGGACGTTGGTCTGCCGCGGGACGCTGCTGTGCTGCTGGAGGGCGCTGCCCTGCCGCCTGCGGGCGCTGCTGTGCCGACGGCGGACGCTGCGCGGCGGGCTGAGGACGTTGCCCCACAGGAGGTATCGGCGCCGCGGGCGGGCCGGGAGCACGAAGCGGCACCACGACGCCGCGTCGAGCAGGCCTGCCGGGAACGGGCGTGACGATCGACGCGGCCCGAACGGCACGTTCACGGGCGGTGGCGACGTCGTCGGCGGTTGCGGTGACCACGCCCATCCTGCGGCGGCGGAAACTCTCGGGCTTGCCGAAGAGTCGAATGTCGGTCTCGGGCAACGCAAGTGCCTGCGCGACGTACTCGAACCCGATCCCCTTCTCGTCGAGCTGGCCGTAGATGACGGCCGACGCCCCCGGCGACGCGAGCGTCACGTCGACCGGCAGGCCCAGGATCGCTCTGGCATGCATCTCGAACTCCGAGAGTCGCTGCGTCGCCATGGTGACGAGTCCGGTGTCGTGCGGGCGTGGAGAGACCTCGGAGAAGTACACGTCGTCGCCCTTGACGAACAGTTCGACGCCGAAAATGCCACGGCCACCGAGGTTTCCGTCGCCCATCGCCGTTGCGATACGTGCGGCGATCGACGTCGCGGCACCCAGCGCGAAGGCACTCATCTCGTGCGGCTGCCAGCTCTCGACGTAGTCGCCGTTGACCTGACGATGCCCGATCGGCGCACAGAAGTGCGTCACCAGTCGGCCGGTCGCGGGGTCGATCGCCCGCACCGTGAGCAGGGTGATCTCGTAGTCGAACTCGATGAAACCCTCGACGATGACACGCTCACCGGCAACTCGTCCGCCGGTCGTCGCGGTCCCCCACGCCTTGTCGATGTCCTCCGGACCGCGAACCACGGTCTGTCCTTTGCCCGACGACGACATCACCGGCTTCACCACGCACGGGTATCCGACCTGTTCGGCGGCAATCGTCAGCTCGTCGTGCGAACCGGCGAACAGATACGGCGACGTGGGCAGGCCCAGTTCTTCGTCGGCGAGGCGTCGAATTCCCTCGCGGTTCATCGTGGCCATCACCGCGGAAGCGGTGGGGATGACCTCTGCGAGTCCGCGGCGCTCGATGGTCGCCAAGGCGTCGGTGGCGATGGCTTCGATCTCGGGGACGACGTATGCGGGCGAGTACTTCTCGACGAGGCCGATCAGCGCATCGCCGTCGGTCATATCTATCACCTCGGCGTGATGCGCGACCTGCTGCCCGGGCGCACCCGGGTAGCGGTCGACAGCGATCACCTCGACGCCCAATCGCTGGAAGCCGATGATCAGCTCTTTGCCGAGTTCTCCGGCGCCGAGCACCATCACCCTTGTGGCGGTCGGCGACAGTGGCGTGCCGATGATGTCGGGCGGCCCCACGGTCGGCTGCGCGGGCGACACATCAGGTGTCGCCGCGCCGGTGGCGTGGTCGTCCGCGCTACTCCCGTTGATCGAGGTCATGGGAGCAATCTTACGTGCCGGATTTGCGCCGACGCGCCCCATCTCCCCGGTACTCATTCACTCGAACTCATCCCCGCGCACCCGACCGCCGCCTCAACACATCAGTCCGTGGTCAACCCATGACCTCGTGGATGTAGCACCAGCGCCAGCGCTCGCCCGGTTCGGCCGACCGCATGACGGGGTGGCCGACGTCGTGGAAATGGGCGGTCGCGTGCTGACGCGGGCTCGAATCACAGCAACCGACGTGGCCGCACTCGAGGCAGATACGCAGATGGGCCCAGTGCTGCTCGCCGAGTTGCATGCAGTCTTCGCAGACGCTGATGTCGCCGTGGGCGGGACCTGGGTCGGCTGCCGCGTCGATTCCGATCTCCGCGAGCTCCGGACATCTGGCCTCGACGCCCCCGGATTCGCCACGGGGGTCACCGGCACGGGTACGTGATCGACCGAACAAACGCATGCCACCTATTATCCCCGACGCCATCGCCGGGGACACCCGGCGACTTGATGATCGCGTCAAAGTCTCGAACTCGGGCTAGGTTTGCGCAGTGAGCGCTTCTCTTCTGCTGGTCGGGGTGCTGTCGGTGGTGATCGCGGCGCTGTCACGGCACTACAACCTGTCGGCGCCCCTGGTTCTGGTCCTCGCCGGGCTGGCGATCGGGTGGATACCGGGCCTGTCGGCGGCCGAACTCGACCCCGATTTCGTCCTGTTCGTCATTCTGCCGCCACTGCTCTACTCCGCGGCGCAGGACAGCTCTTACCAGGAGATCCGCGCGAATCGTCGTGCCATCGGCATGCTGGCCATCGGTCTTCCGCTCGCCACCGCGGTGGTCGTCGGCCTTGTGGCGTACGCGTCGGTGCCGCATCTGCCGCTGGCCGCCGCGCTGGTCCTCGGTGCCATCGTCGCGCCGCCCGATGCGGTCTCTGCCCAGGCGATCGGGCGCAGGGTCGGGCTTCCGCGGCGGATCATGACCCTTCTCGGCGGCGAGAGTCTGCTCAACGACGCGACAGCGCTCACCGCACTCCGGGTGGCACTCGCTGCCGCGGTCGGTGCGACGACGTCGGTGTGGGACGGCATCGAGACGTTCCTGCTCGCGGCGATCGGAGGTGTCGTCATCGGCCTGCTGATCGGCTACCTCGTGTTTCGCGTCCGCGACTGGCTGAGCGACCCGACGATCGAGACGGCCATCGGGCTCATGGTGCCGTTCGCGACCTACTTCGTCGCGGAGGAACTGCACACCTCCGGCGTGATCGCCGTCGTCGTCGCGGGGCTGTTCATCGGGCAGCGGTCGGTGCGCGTCGGCTACGCGACACGACTTCAGGACGAAGCCGTCCGCAAATCGATCGACGCACTCCTCGAGGCGTTCGTCTTCCTGCTGATCGGCCTGCAGTTGCCCGATCTCATTCGCGGACTCGCAGGGCAATCCTGGCTCCACATCGCATTCGACGCCGCAATGGTCCTGATCGCCACGATCCTTGTGCGCTTCGCATGGGTGTACCTGTTCACGTATGCGTCCCGACTGCTGCCGGGAGTTCGACGACGAGAACCTCCGCCCAAACCGTCGTGGCTGTTCGTCGTCGGGTGGTCGGGCATGCGCGGCGTCGTCTCTCTGGCCGCGGCGTTCTCCATCCCCCTGACAACGGAGTCGGGCGAACCGTTCCCCGCCCGCGCGGAGATTCTGTTCCTGACCTTCGTGGTGGTCGTCGGCACCCTGCTGATCCAGGGTGTCAGCCTGCCGTGGGTGATCCGACGTCTCGGTGTCTGCGACAACGACGACGCGACCGACCGGCTCGCATACGCAGCAGCACAGGATCGGGCATCACGGGAGGCCGAGGCCTACCTCGACACGATGGCATCAGACATCGGCGATCACGACCCGCGACATCTCCAGGTGGCGATGCTGCGCAAATGGATTACCACACAACGCAATACGGCATGGGAAGAGCTCGGGCGCGGCCCCGAGGACATCGGCGAGAGTCCGACGGCAGCCGGAAACCGCATGCGCAGCAAGATGCTTGCGATCCAACGAAAGGTCTTCATCGACGAGCGCGACGCCGGGCACATCGACGACGAGGTGCTGCGTACCGCGCTGCGTCGTCTCGACTTCGCCGAGGGCACCAACGACCGCGAGGCGTAACGGTCAGTCGTCGACCACCGCGGCGTAGACGCGCGTCTCCTCGGTGCGTCCGCGCAGCGACGTCGTCTCCTGCTCCTCCCAGTGCGCCGCTTCCTGTGGGTTCGCGACGTCGACGGTTCGCCCGGATGCCAACGGACGACGTGGATCTCGCTTGGCGAGTTCGGAAAGTCGGGCGCTCTCGTTGACCGGGTCGCCGATGATCGTGTACTCGAAGCGCTCGATCGCCCCGACGTTGCCGGCGACCGCAGGCCCGAATCCGACGCCGATGCCCGCGGAGAGTTCTGGTACCCGACGCTCGAGTTCCCGAGCGATCTCGCGGGCGGTACACAGCGCGGCGCCCGCGGCGTCGTCGAGGTCGATCGGTGCCCCGAAGATGGCGAGCACGGCGTCGCCCTCGAACTTGTTGACCAGTCCGCGCTGTTGCTCGACGGCCCGCACGATCACCGCGAAGAAGCGGTTCAAGATCTCGACCACCTCCGTCGGAGATCGTTGCGCGGCCAGCGTCGTCGAACCGATCACGTCGACGAACAGAGCCGCGACCGTGCGTTCGGTTCCGCCGAGTGCGGGGTCGGAGCTCAACGCCGCTTCGGCCACCTCACGACCCACGTGGCGGCCGAACAGATCTCGCATCCGCTCGCGCTCACGCAGGCCACTGACCATCGAGTTGAAGCCCACCTGCAGGTCGCCGAGTTCGGTGCCGTCGTAGACGACGAGGTCGACGTCGACATTGCCCGCCTGCACCTTGTTCATCCCGTTGCGGACACTCCGCAGCGGACCGGTGACACTCGTCGTGGTCAGCCACGTCAGGAGTAGTCCGGTACCGAGTGAGATCACCGCGAGCACGAAGACTCCGACGAAGAGGTCGAGCTTGCTGGTGTCCTTGCGGAACGCCCCGAATGACACCAGAAGCAGGATGCCGACGATGGGCGTCGCCGACCCGACGATCCACGCGACCACCGCGCGAGACAGCACGCCCGAACGCTTGCGACGTCGGTAACCCGCACTGATCAGATCCGCGGATACCGGTCGCAGCGCGAGCTCGATCAACAGGTACGTGACACCGACGACCACGGCACCCGACAACCCGATGACGAAGAACATCTTCGGGATGAGCATCGGGCTCTGGATCCCGTACATGATGGTGAACATCACGACCGCTCCGAGCCAGAGCGCGGCCTGTAGTCGCAGCAGCCTGCCCGCGACGCGCCTCGTCCGGCGTGCGTCGGACTTGGTCGGTGGCTGTCGTCGAATCGCCCACCGCAGGTCGCGGGTGATGGTGTAGGTACCCCAACCGATTCCGATGACGAACGCGAGCGCCACGTAGATCGGCACCGCGATGTAGTTGATCCACCACATCTCCGGCGCGAACGTCGACGGTTCGGGGATGCCGACGGACGACAGCGAGATGGTGACGACAGCACCGACGAAATTGGAGAGGACGATGGACCCGGTGAGGATCGTCTGGATACGAACGCGCCGTTTGGTCGGACCGTCGCTCGCCGACCCGAGCAGGACCGAGCCGTAGTCGCGTTCCCCCCTGCCGCGGATCATCCACCTACTGTGTCACAGGCAGCGAGTCAGCTGATCCGGATCATCTTCTTGTTGACGAACTCGTCGATGCCGAAACGTCCGAGTTCGCGACCGAAGCCCGAACGCTTCACGCCACCGAACGGCAACTCCGCCCCCTCGGCGCCGACGGCGTTGACGAAGACCATCCCGGCCTCGATCTTGTCGGCGACGCGTAGCGCCTGGTCGGCATCGGTGGTGAAGACGTACGACCCCAGACCGAAGGGAGTGTCGTTGGCCAGTGCGACGGCGGCGTCTTCACCCGAGACCTTGTAGACGGTCGCGATCGGGCCGAACAGCTCCTGCTTGGCGACGATCGAGTCGGGGTCGACGCCGGTCAGCACGCCGGGCGGGAAGTAGGCACCCTTGCGTTCTCCTGCCGATTCGAGGCTCGCACCGGTGGCAACCACCGAGTTCACCTGCTCCTCGAGACGCTCGGCGGCAGCAACCGACGAGAGCGGAGCCAGCCCCTCCCCTGCGGCCTTGACCTTCTCGGTGAACTTGACGATGAAGTCGTCGTAGACGCTCTCGTCGACGATGAAGCGCTTCGCGGCGTTGCACGCCTGTCCGGTGTTCTCG
The DNA here is from genome assembly GCF_001665475.1 of Gordonia sp. 852002-51296_SCH5728562-b. Taxonomy (NCBI): domain Bacteria; kingdom Bacillati; phylum Actinomycetota; class Actinomycetes; order Mycobacteriales; family Gordoniaceae; genus Gordonia; species Gordonia sp. 852002-51296_SCH5728562-b. The sequence goes on from NZ_LZMI01000063.1 coordinate 24,674, forward strand.
AATCGTCCGTCGATCGCGGCCGACACCGTTGCGTCGAGGTCGTCGGTGGACAGCAGGATGAACGGATCCGACCCGCCGAGTTCGAGGACGACCTTCTTCAGGTTGCGACCCGCGACCTCTGCGACGGCAGCACCTGCGCGCTCCGATCCGGTCAGCGAGACCCCCTGCACACGCGGGTCGGCGATCGCCTCGGCGATCTGCTCATTGGTGGCGTAGACGTTCACGTACGCGCCGGCCGGGTACCCGGCGTCGAGGAAGATCTGTTGCAGAGCGGCAGCCGATTCGGGGCACTGCGGGGCGTGTTTGAGCACAATTGTGTTGCCCAGCACCAGGTTTGGACCGGCGAAACGCGCGACCTGATAGTAGGGGTAGTTCCACGGCATGATGCCGAGCAGCACACCGACAGCGCTGCGTCGAATGAACGCCGACCCCTCGCCCTCGAGCAGCGCGATCGGCTCGTCTGCGAGGAACTTCTCGGCATTGTCGGCGTAGTACTCGTAGATCGCGGCGCTGAACTCGACCTCGCCGACGGACTGGTCGTACGGCTTGCCCATCTCGCGGACGATGATCTTGGCCAGCTCGTCCTTGCGCTCGGTGTGCAGTTCGCCGACGCGTCGGATCAGTGCGGCCCGCTCGGCGACCGTCGAGTTCTTCGACCACGTCGTGAACGCATCCGACGCCGCGGTGATCGCCGCCTCGACCTGCTCATCGGTGGCGGTCGGGTACTCCTTGACGACGTCGCCGGTCGCGGGGTCGACGACTTGGTACAAGCTCATTGCGATTCTCCTCGTCTGCACGCACGGCCGCTCGGCCGACTTCATCTACGAATGTAGTAGTCGACGAGGTCGCGCGCTGAGTGAATCGACAATTCTAGGGCGCTTACGTTGCGGAATCCGCAACATTCTCACTCAAGCAGTTCACTTTTCGGCGAAACCCGCGTCCGTTGGTGACGGATTCCGCACAGTCCGGCTCTTCTGCTCACCCGCGCTCGTCAGATGATGGCCCGACGGACGATCGTCTGGTCACGGCCGGGGCCGACGCCGATGCACGAGATGTGCGCACCCGAGAGCTCCTCGAGCCGCAACACGTAGTCCTGGGCGGTCTTCGGCAGGTCGTCGAACGTCTTGCACTGTGAGATGTCCTCCCACCAGCCGGGCATGTACTCGTAGACCGGCTTGGCGTGATGGAAGCCGGTCTGGGTCATCGGCATCTCGTCGACGCGCTCGCCGTCGACCTCATAGGCCACGCAGATCGGGACGCGGTCGAGGCTGGAGAGCACGTCGAGCTTGGTCAGGAAGTAGTCGGTGATGCCGTTGATGCGCGTCGCGTAGCGGGCGATCACGGCGTCGAACCAACCGCAACGGCGGGCGCGGCCGGTGGTCACACCGACCTCGCCGCCGGTCTTCGCGAGGTACTCGCCCCACTCGTCGAACAACTCGGTCGGGAACGGACCCGAGCCGACGCGCGTGGTGTAGGCCTTCAAAATGCCGAGCACCGTGGTGATCTTGTTCGGTCCGATACCCGACCCGACAGCGGCGCCGCCTGCCGTCGGATTCGACGACGTCACGTAGGGATACGTGCCGTGGTCGACGTCGAGCAGCGTGCCCTGCGAGCCCTCGAGCAGCACCGTCTCGCCACGTTCGAGCGCCTGGTTCAGCAGGAGCTGCGTATTGGCGATGCGATGCTTGAAGCCCTCGGCCTGGGTGAGGACCTCGTCGACGACCTGCGCGGGTTCGAGTGCGCGACGGTTGTAGATCTTGACCAGGATCTGGTTCTTGAGTTCGAGCGCGGCCTCGACCTTCTGCGCGAAGATCTTCTCGTCGAGGACGTCGGCCGCACGCACGCCGACGCGCGCGATCTTGTCTTGGTAGCAGGGCCCGATGCCGCGGCCCGTCGTGCCGATCTTCTTGTTTCCGAGGAACCGCTCGGTGACCTTGTCGATCGCCACGTGATAGGGCATCAGCAGGTGCGCGTCGGCCGAGATCATCAGGCCGGTGGTGTCGACGTCGCGGTCCTCGAGGCCGCTCAGCTCGGTGAGCAGAACCCCGGGGTCGACGACGACGCCGTTGCCGATGACGTTGTTGACGCCCGGCGTGAGGATGCCCGAGGGGATCAGGTGCAGGGCGAACGTCTCACCATTCGGGAGAACGACGGTGTGACCCGCGTTGTTGCCGCCCTGGTAGCGGACGACCCACTGCAGCTTCTCGCCGAGTAGATCGGTCGCCTTGCCCTTGCCCTCGTCGCCCCATTGGGCGCCGATAAGCACGATCGCTGCCATGTCCCCTACTCCTTAGCCGCGCGCATGCGGAACGCGCCGTAACGGACCTACCCTACTTGCTGACCGGGCAGAACCCTTGGCCGACGCCCCGACATCGACGTTGCGGCCCGACTACGCTCGTCGGCGTGTCCCATGCAGTTATCTCGTCGTCGACGGTGATCGTCGACGACGCCCGGCAGTCGCCACCGACCCGCAAGGCGGTACGGCGAGTCGTCGAAGGCGCGCTTTCCGACGCACCGAGCCGGCTGATCGTCGAACCCGGCGACTGCGCATACCCCGACGTGCTGCTCGCCGAGGTGGTGGCGATCCTGATGATCTCCGAACGACTCGACGTCGAGGTCGCCTACACGCCGAGCTACGCCACCCCGGCAACCCGGCGCTACGGCCTACCGCACGGACAGGCGGCCGTCGACCTCGCCCGCGACGGCGACGCTCACGCCCTACCACTGATCCGCGACGACGCCGCCACCGTCCTCGTCGGCAGCGCACGTCACCTCGGCGCCGAGGGCGCAAAGCTGCACGGCGAGAGCTACGTCGACGACGCCCGACTGTTCACCGGTTCGGTACGCGGCGTGCGGATCGAACCGACCCGTGAGGCACCGGGCGTACGCGCGCGCGTCGAACGTCCGCTCCGGCCGGGCGCCTGGCACGTCGGGCGCGCGGCGCAGACCGGCGGAAGCAATCTCGTCGTCGAGCGTGAAGGTGTGCTGACCGAGCGGACCGTGAAGCGGTCGACGTTCTACCGCCATCATATCGACTGGAAGCTGGTCCACCCATGACGGTGCACTCATGACAGAGAATGCATGGGCCGCAGATCGGCCGAAGCATCCCCGTCCCGGCGAGATCGCCCGCGCGATACGACCGGGCTGGTTGTTCTTCGCGTTCATCGCCGTCGCCGTGCTCGGTGGCTGGATGTGCGCGGTCTCGGACCCCGGCCGCAACGCGACGTCGATCGGCGGCACCCTGCTGTTGGTGCTCGCCGGCTGGGTCATCTCACTGTGCCTGCACGAATTCGGCCACGCCGTCACAGCGTTCCGGTTCGGCGATCGCAATGCCGAACTGCGCGGCTACCTCACGCTCAATCCGATGCGCTACACGCATCCGGGGCTGTCACTCGGCCTACCGCTGTTGATCATCCTGCTCGGCGGTATCGGATTCCCCGGCGGCGCTGTATATCTCGACGAACGCGGCATGACCAACCGCCAGAAGACGCTGGTTTCACTCGCAGGGCCCGCGATGAACATCCTGCTCGCGGCGATCCTGTTGCTCGTCATCCGGATCGCGGCACCCGACGCCTACATCCCCCTCCACTCGGGCCTGATGTCGGGGATGATTCTCGCCGTCGACGGCATCAATCTGTGGGCGGCACTGGCGATGCTCGCCTTCTTGCAGATCACCGCGGCCGTGCTGAACCTGATTCCGATGCCGGGTTTCGACGGCTACAACGCCATCGAGCCGTACCTGTCGCAGCAGGCACGCGCGAACGCCGCCAAGATCGCACCCTACGGATTCCTGATCGTGTTCGCGCTACTGTTCATTCCCCAACTGAACGCCGCCTTCTTCGACCTCATCCGCTGGCTGTTCGAATTGTCCGGCGTGCCATCGAATCTCGCGATCCAGGGCTGGAACGTCTTCATGTTCTGGCGGACGTGATCTACCGACGGACTTGATGTTCTGGCAGCCCCGGCGGGCCGCTCCGCAATTCACGCCCTGCGCGTGACGAAGTAGTCGTCGAGCGTGACCATGTTGAGTCGACGCTCGCGGATGATCTCCACCAGCGTCGGATACACGTGGGTCACCGGCGGATGGTTGGCGTGGCCGATGATCACGGTCTGCGGATGGAAGTACTGCCGCGCACACTGCACCAGGTAGCGCTCGGTGATCAATCCCGAGTCCGAGAGCGACCCGAACCACAGCACGGGTGTCGTGTATCCGAGGTCGGCGGCCACGGCGTCGACCGTCTCGTTGTGGTAGCCGTACGGCGGGCGAAAGAACGGAGTGCCGTCGACGCCGAATATGTTGCGCAGGAATCGCTTACACCGCGACAGCTCATCGGCGACGCCCTCGGTCGACAACGACTTGAGATCGGCGTGGGTCCACGTGTGGTTGCCGAGTTGGATCTGACCGGATTCGACGAGCGGCCGTAGCTCGGCTTTGTGGTCGGTCCAGGAGTCGAAGCCGCCGGTGACGAAGAAGGTGAACCGGGCGCCGGTGTCGCGCGCGAATCGGATGTACGCTCCGACGACCTCGGAACTAGCGCCGTCGTCGTCGGTCAGCGCGAGATGTCTTCCCGTACCGGGCAATCCGGTCAGTGTTCCCGCGGGGATCGGAACCTTGCGCGCGACGTCGGGTGGTGGCACCTGCGGAACCTGTGTCTGCGCAACCGGTTTCGGAGTCGGCGACATCGGGTTGGTCGACGGCAACGCCGTCGGCGCCGTCGCATCGACACGCGCTGTCGCGCATCCCCCGAGTGCAGTGACTAACCCTGCAGCCAAGAAGGTCATGAACCCCCGACGTCTCACGGCTGTGAAGATAGCCCACCAAGGTGGCGTACGGGCGACGCGATCGAGTGTGTCGCGTTACCAGCCCATATCGTCGCGGCAGCGTTTGCCCGCTTGGTCCGGATCGACCTGAATCGTGGCGTGGGTGAGGCCGTGACGGGCCAGCACGGCGCGCGCCTGCGGGAGCACCTCGTCGTTGGGACAGTTGCTCGCCAGATGCACTGTCGCGACGTCCATTCCGGTGGTCAGTGACCAGACGTGCAGGTCGTGGACGTCGTGGACCTCGGGGATAGCGGCGAGCTCGTGCTCGAGAGCGTCGACGTCGATGTGGTCGGGTGCCTGCTGGTTGAGAATGCGCAGGGCATCGCGGGCCAGACGCACCGCGCGGGGTACCACCCAGATCGCGATCAGGACCGCGACCACGATATCGGCATAGCCCCAACCTGTTGTCATCGTCACGATGCCCGCGACCAACACGCCGACGCTTCCGACGGCGTCGGCCAATACCTCCATGTACGCGCCGCGCACCGCGATCGACTCCTTGGAGTCGGCACGCAGCAGCAGCATCATCGCGACGTTGACGGCCAGGCCGACCAACGCCACCACGATGAGCGTCAGCCCGGGCACTTCCGGATCAGAGCCGATGCGTCGAATCGCCTCGTACAACACGAAGACGGCAACACCGATCAGCAGCACCGCATTGGCCACCGCGGTGAAGACCTCGGCGCGGTGCCACCCGAAGCTCCGCTCGGCCGTCGTCGATCCGTGGCGCGCGAGCAACAGAGCGACAAGACCCATCAACAGTGCGACGACGTCGGTCAGCATGTGCCCGGCGTCGGCGATCAAGGCCAGCGAGTTGACTGCGATTCCGACGCTGAGCTCGACGACGAAGTACGTCCCGATCATCACCACGGCGATGGCCATCGGCCAGATCCGCCGATTCGACGTCGCGGCGCCGGCGCCGGCGCCGTGTGAGTGCGTGTGTGTATGCGAGTGACCCATGGTCTCGCCAATATATGCATGTTTTCGCATATATGACAAGGGTTAGGGTCGCCTAAATCTCTACTTCTAGGCCGTTTCAGGCGAAACGAGATCACTGCTCTTGTTTTTCAGTCACACAGGCGCACACTCAAAGCATGAACAAGAGCACCGCTCTCGAAAGTGCTGGACAGCACGGCGTCGAAGTTCGCCCACTGTCCGGCATGCGCGATTACACCTGGGGAGCGCTGGTCTTCGCTGTCGAGGTCGCACTCTGGTCCGCGGCGGTGGCCGTCGGCTATCACTGGGGCGCCGCATTCGCGGGTCCCGCCGCAGGCGTACTGCTCGGCGTTGTCGCGCTCGCGGTGATCGGTGGCGTGTGGGGACGCTGGATGTCGCCGAAAGCACGACGCCGCCTTCGGCTGGTCCCGCGCATCGCGCTCGGCGTCTGTCTCATCGTCGTCGCCGCGGCCGGGGCGAGCGCACTGATCGGGGTCGACGGCGCGATCGGCTGCGTCGCGGTGTCGGTGCCGATCTTCGCTCTGGGGCAGCGCGCGATCGACGGCAAGGCCTGACGCTCAGCGCAGCGTCGCCTGCGCGGAGGAGCGTCGAAGACCACACACCATCAGCAGGTCGATCAGCAGCGAACGTATCTCTGCCAGCAGCGCGGTCTCACTCATGTCACTCTCGGCGACGAGCTCCGCGCGAGCCTTGCGCGCGATCGTGCGCAGTACCCGCGCGGCGTCGGCGGGGTCGGGCGATTCGCCGGGGTCGGCGAGCATCATTCGACGCAGCGTCTCGAACGCGTCGCCGAGGTCGTCGATGATCTCGATCAGTTCGGGGCGGAGCTTCTCGCCGCGCTGCGTCATCCCGAGCGCGCGCCGTGCGACGATCCGGAAGTTGCGCACCCCGTTGTCGATGGGGTCCGCTGTCGCGGCGATTCGCTGGAGTCGTATTCGCTGCCGCCAGTACAGCGGCGAGATGGTGCTGATCTCTTTGCCGCCACCCATGTCCGAGCGCATCGTGTTGATCGCGGCCTGTGTTCCGCGCGCGCTCTCAAGCGCCGAGAACACCACGTCGGGGTCGCCCACACGCAGTCCCGCCGCGAGGGTCTTCGCGGCGTCGCGCATCGTCGCCAGAATCCCGGCCGCATCACGCCGCCCACGCGCCGCCGGGTTCGTTGGAAGTAGCGCGCCGACGGTGATGCCGACAAGTCCGCCGATCAGCGCGTCGAACGCGCGGTAGTAGCCGCCCGCCTGACCAGGCGGCAGGAGCGTCGCGACCAGCACGGCCGACGACGCCGCCTGCATCGGGATCAGCGGGCCGTCGTCGAGGAACACCGCTGTCGCCATCGCGAGTGCGACGACGACCATGATCTGCCAGGTCCCCGAGCCGATCCGCGAGATCAGCAGATCGCCGATCAGGATTCCGATGGAGACGCCGACGACCAGTTCGACGGCGCGCCGCCACCGCTGACCGAGTGACAGCCCCAGCGAGATGACAGCCGCGATCGGCGCAAAGAACGGACGTGAGTGATGCAGTAGGTCGAGAGCGATCCACCACGCCAGACCCGCCGCGATCGAGCATTGCACGATCGGTTGCAGAGAAAGGTACAGCCGCCGAATGCGGGTGCGCAGGGGGCGCGGGAGCGCGTTGACCCTGGCGCTGACCCGTGCACGCAGCGTTGCGGTCACACCAGGCCGAGTTGTTCTGCCGCGGTCGGGTCGCTTTCGTTCAGGAGGTCGAGGCAGCGCAGGTACTCGTCGCGCTCACCGACGACTCGAGCAGCTCTGGCCAACGCGCCGACGCAGCGCAGGAAGCCCTGGTTGCCCTCATGCGACCACGGAACGGGTCCGAATCCCTTCCACCCGTTGCGGCGCAGTTGGTCGAGCCCGCGGTGGTACCCGGTGCGCGCGTAGGCGTAGGCGGCGATCACGGCGTCGACGTCAGGCGTTTGTTCACCTGCGGGCTCACCGTCGGCTCCGACACCACCCGCAGTCAACGCACCTTCCGCCAGATATGCCCAGGCGATCGACGCCGTGGGATGTTCGGCGGCTACAGCAGCGGGCGATGCGCCGTTGAGCAGATCCGATTCGGCCTCGTCGTCTCCTGGGAGGAGTGTCGGTTGCGGGCCCAGCAAGTCTCCAAAGGAAGTCACACCCCTATTCAAGCATCGAGCCACGACACCGTGTCCGCTTCGGTCGACCCGCCGAGCCGGTCGGGGCACGGCCGCTCGACGCCCCCGCGACATCTGCCCGGCGGTAGTAGTCTGCGCAGATGCTCATCCCCTGCCCGGATGCCCGTGACAACGACGATTCGCTAGGGTGAATGGCGCACTTGGTCGCTGCACGACCACGACGCCGCGATGCGCGGCAGAATCCACTTGCTCGAGGAAGGAATGGTGATCGACGATGCCTCAATCCGGTGATCGGAAATCGGCTGTCACCAAAGCCTTCTCGGTGATACGCAAGAAGGCCGCCGAACGTCTGGAGGGGACGTCGAGCCGGACCTACTCGTCGCCGACCAAGAACTCAGCACCGGCCGCGTCCACTGCGAGGACGTCGACGCGCAGCGAGACAGCGGGCAAGAGCGAGACTGCGGGCAAGAAGGAATCGGCGGGCGCCGAGGCAACAACAGTCACGGATACACAAACGGGGGAATCGGGATCATCTGTGGACAAGTCTCAGGTCGATGAGGTGGGCGCCGGCGGCGCACAGGGGACGGATTCACGCCCGAGTGGCCCGAAGCCCCGTGGAGGTCGAGGCATCGACTCCGCGACAAAGGTGATCTCGCGGGATCAGCTTCCCGATCCCAGCACGCTCGACGACCTCGACGACATCGATCCCCTCGCGGGCGGCACCGAGGCCGACGACGCCAAAGCAGCCGAAGCAACTGACACCGACAGTTCCGACGCCGCGAGTTCGGACGACAAGGGTTCGGACGACAAGGGTCACAAGCCCGCGGTCGTGAAGGTTGCCGGCACGGCGTCGCCGAGCGCCACCGACACCAGGGTGATCAAGCGCGACGACCTGCCGGATACCAGCGACATGCCCGACCTCGACGACGTCGACATCACGGGCACCGACTCCGCTGAGGAGTCCGCCGCCAGCACTCAAGAGCCCGGCAGCACCGAAGAGACCGACAGTGCCGCGAAAACGGACAGCGCAGAGGAAACAGACAGCGCAGAGGAAACAGACAGGGCAGAAGAGGCCGGCGGCGCCGAGAAGACAGAAAGCGCGGAAGAGGCCGGTCAGGGCAACGCGGGGAAGATCGCGGCGGCGGGCGCGGTCGCAGCGGGAGTCGCAGGCGCGGCTGCCGTAGCGGCGCACGATACGGACGACACCGACACCGACACCGACACCGACGAGAAGGCAGCAGAAGATACAGTCGGGGACGAGGAAGCGGGCGACGAGGCAACCGACGACGCCACGGAGTTCCCTGCCGCTGACGAGTCGTCTGCCGCCGAGATCGAAGACGCCGACGACACCGCAGACGCCATCGCTGCCGACCGTGCCGAGGCGGAGTCCGAAGCGAAGCTCGATGCCGCCGATCCCGAAGCCGTCGACGCCGCCGAGACCGAGCACGAGAAGGAAGACGCCGAAGCTCGCCTCGAAGCCTTCGAAGCGACCACGGACGCGGGCGACCTGAGCGTCGACGACGAACCCGTCGACGAAACACCTACGGCTGCAACTACTTCCGAGTCTGACGCCACTTCCGAGCCTGAAGCCACTTCGGAGTCCGACGCCGCGGACGTCGACGACGAGACAGGCGCCGAAGACGAGGTCGAACCCGCCGACGTCGACGACACATCGACCGCGACCGAGGCTGAGCCCGCGACCGAGGCTGAGACCGAGGCCGAGGCCGAAACCGACGCCGAGAGCACCGACAGCGACGAGTCGGCCGACGCGGAAGCCACAGAAGACGACAGCGCTTCTGTCGATGAAGAGGGCGTTGACGAAGAGTCTGTCGACGAGGAACTCACCGACGAAGAACCCGCTGACGATGAAGGCCACATCGACGGCGAGGCGCAGACCGTCGCGCTGAAGGCACAGAAGCCCGACGCCCCGACAGACAGCGCCACTACAGACACAGCCACCACCGACGACACGGGCACCACCGACAAGGTGAACATCGGCAAGGGCGCCGCAGTTGCCGGTGGCGCGGCTGCCGCAGGAGCTGCCGCGGTCGGAGCGGCTGCAGCAGCAGGGTCCACAGCGAAGACTGCGCAAACGTCGACGGCTCGTCCCACGACGTCGACCGGTTGGTCGACCACGCCGCACCAGCCACAGGTGATTCCACCTGCCGGAACGTCGACGACGACCACTGCGAAGAGCAAGGAAGGCTCCAGCCGTCGTCTGCTGCTGACGGTCGGCGCGCTCGTCGTCCTGGCGCTGGTCGTCGTGGGAGTTGTGTGGGGCGTTATCGCATCGCGCGCCAAGCCTGCAGCCGACCAGGCTGCCGACGCAGCGTCGAAGTTCTCCACCGCCCTCTACAACGGCGACCTCTCGACGCTGCGCTCAGTGACGTGCGGTCAGGAGAATCAGTTCTACACCAACATCTCCGACGCTGATTTCCAGAAGATCTACTCGGCACAGAAGGCGCGCAACGAGTTGGTCCGCACCGGAGACATCAAGGCGTCGAAGGTGACCGACGACGGGGCAAAGGCGGTCGTCGAGGTGACTGCCTACCAAACCAGCAACCCCAACGAGCCTCAGACCGTCACCATCAATCTCCAGAAGGATGGCAGCGACTGGAAGGTCTGCACGCCGCGGTGACCGGTCGCAGGGCGCCAGGTCCCCTACGCGACGACATTCCCGGCACAGGGTGGGTGCCGGGTGGGCATGCGCCGGTCCACCGTCCGACGACCCAGCCGCTGCGGGTTACGCCCCGACCAGCGCGACGCTCCTATGTCCCGGCAGCCGACGCGCCGGGCGCCACACCGTTCGGCCATCCGAAGCAACTCGACGTCCCTGTACGACGCCCCGCTCCCCGGAGCGTCCACTCTCAGCGGGTCCGGGTGCAACGTCGAGCCGACCCCGCAGTGATCTGCGCGGCGATCGCCATGGCCGCGTTGGCCTTGACCGTCGCCATCGGGTTGATCTGGTCCTGAGCGCACTGAGCGCGTAGGCCCCGTTGTTGCGGTTGCCCAGGCGCTCGGATACCGCGCCTCTGGGCAACCGCAACTCGCGACCCAGCACGCCCTTTTCCCGCCATTCCGACACAAGCACCGCGCGCCCCCTCCCGAACCGAGAGGGGGCGCGCGGTGGTCTGCGTGCGAAGTTCAGGCGTGAAACGTCAGGCGCTGATCGACTTGCCGTTCGACTTCAGGTCGTCGCATGCCTCGACAACGCGCTCGGACATGTTGGTCTCAGCCTTCTTCGACCAGACGCGCGGGTCGTAGGCCTTCTTGTTGCCGACCTCGCCGTCGACCTTCAGCACGCCGTCGTAGTTGCTGAACATGTGCCCGGCGATCGGTCGGGTGTAGGCGTACTGGGTGTCGGTGTCGACGTTCATCTTGACGACGCCGTACGTGAGCGCTTCCTCGATCTCGCTCTTGAGCGAGCCCGATCCGCCGTGGAACACGAAGTCGAACGGCTTGGAGCCCTCAGGCAGACCGAGCTTCTTGCTCGCGACGTCCTGGCCCAGCTTGAGCACGTCGGGGCGCAGCTTCACGTTGCCCGGCTTGTAGACGCCGTGCACGTTGCCGAAGGTGGCGGCGAGCAGGTACTTGCCCTTCTCACCTGCGCCGAGCGCGTCGACGGTCTTCTCGAAGTCCTCGGCCGAGGTGTAGAGCTTGTCGTTGATCTCCGCCTCGACACCGTCTTCTTCACCACCGACGACGCCGATCTCGACCTCGAGGATGATCTTCGCCGCAGCCGCCTTGACGAGCAGTTCCTGCGCGATCTCGAGGTTCTCGTCGATCGGCACAGCGCTGCCGTCCCACATATGCGACTGGAACAGCGGATTCTTTCCGGCGTCGACGCGCTCCTGAGAGATGGCGAGCAGCGGACGCACGTAGGTGTCGAGCTTGTCCTTGGGACAGTGGTCAGTGTGCAGCGCGATCGTCACGTCGTACTTGGCTGCCACCACGTGCGCGAACTCGGCGAGCGCAACCGCACCGGTCACCATGTCCTTGACGCCGAGGCCCGAGCCGAACTCCGCCCCACCGGTGGAGAACTGGATGATGCCGTCACTCCCGGCATCGGCAAAACCCTTGATGGCCGCGTTGATCGTCGACGACGAGGTGCAGTTGATCGCGGGAAATGCGTAGCCACCCTCCTTCGCCTTCGCGAACATCTCGGCGTACTGCTCTGGGGTTGCAATGGGCATGTCACGTCCTCCAACCGGGTGGGATCTCACACTTCGAGCTCTGTTGAGTCCCTCTCAGTATGGCAAGTGCCACTCCAGCGTGTGCAAGACGCTCTCACCTGGGGCGAAGCCTCCGGTTCGACGCCTGACAACACGCGAATGGGGTGTTTTGTCCGATTCCGCTACCCTCGGAGCCGTGACCGCCTCTGTTTTCGACGCCACAGCCCCTGCTCTCGCTGCAACGACCGACCTCGCCCTGCTCCCCGGCTTCCTCGATCCGGTCAACCTGCTGAACTCGTTCGGCACGTGGATTCTCGCCGGACTGCTGTTGGTGGTCTTCATCGAGTCAGGACTGCTCTTCCCGCTACTCCCGGGCGACTCACTGTTGTTCACCGCGGGGCTGATCGTGGCCGCGAAGTCGGCCGACATCGAGCCGTTCGCGCCACTCTGGGTGCTCCTGGTCACCATTCCGATCGCGGCGTTCCTCGGCGATCAGGTCGGCTATCTCATCGGCAACAGACTCGGATACTCCCTGTTCAAGCCGGACGCGCGCATCTTGAAGCAGTCCTACATCGTCGAGGCGCATGACTTCTTCGAGAAGCACGGACCCATCACCATCTTCCTGGCGCGCTTCGTGCCGATCGTGCGCACCTACGCACCACTGGTCGCCGGAGCTGCGAAGATGCGCTACTCGACGTTCCTCGCCTACAACGCGATCGGCGCCGTCGTCTGGGGTGCAGGCGTGACGCTCCTGGGCTACTTCCTCGGCCAGATCTCGTTCATTCGCGACAACGTCGACGTGATCTTCCTGCTGATCGTGTTCGTCTCGGTGCTCCCGATCATCTCCGAGGTCGTCAAGCGCTGGCGACGCTCCCGCCAACCCGTCGTCGAAGAGAAGGTCGACGCCGCGTAGCGCTATTTGCCGCCGCCGCGTAGCGCGCGCATTCGACGCCGCCGCGCAGCGCAAATCCGACACCGCAGGAGGCCCTTCGGCCCCCTGACAGCCACTCATTGGCTCTCGCACAGCTTCGCCAAGTAGCCTGGTGACCCGTGATCGACACCGCGCTTGCCCATACGACCACCGTGGTCGCTCTCCCCGGCATCCTCGACCCCATCAACGTGCTGAGCTGGTTCGGCGCCTGGGCGTTCTGGGGGCTGCTACTCGTCGTCTTCATCGAGTCGGGTGTGCTGTTCCCGGTCCTCCCCGGTGACTCGTTGCTGTTCGTCGCGGGCATGGTGGTCGCGGCAGGCGGTAAGGACGGCATCGACCAGTTCGCGTCGCTGTGGCAGCTGTTGGTCTTCGTGCCGATCGCCGCGATCCTCGGTGGTCAGGTGGGGTATTGGATCGGCCGGTTCATCGGGACCGAGATGTTCAAACCCGACGCCCGGTTCCTCAAGGAGCGCTACCTGATCGAGGCGCAGGAGTTCTTCGAGAAGCACGGCCCGATCACCATCTTCCTGGCCCGCTTCGTGCCCATCGTGCGCACCATCGCGCCGATCGTCGCCGGTGCCGCGCGCATGAGGTGGTCGGTGTTCGCGCTCTACAACGTGATCGGAGCCATCGTCTGGGGCGCCGGCATCGTTCTGCTCGGCTACTGGCTCGGCCGGTTCGAGGTGGTGCAGAAGCTCATCGAGCCGATCTTCATCCTGATCGTGATCCTGTCGATCGCTCCGATGCTCATCGAGTGGTATCGCCGACGTCGCGCCGCGAAAAAGGTTGCCACCGATGCTGTCGCGACCTCCGAGGCGACGGCTGCAGCCGATCCGCACTCCCCCGACAACGTCTGACGCCGAGCGTCACCACGCGTCGTCAAGGTCGGCGTGCTGCCGAATCCATGCGTGCATCGCGATCCCGGCGGCCACCCCCGCATTGATGCTTCGCGTCGATCCGAACTGCGCGATCGACACCGTCAGATCCGCCTGCGCTTGCGCGTCGTCACTGACGCCTGGCCCCTCCTGACCGAAGAGCAGTACGCATTCGCGTGGGAGATCGGCGGTTTCGAGCGGTACCGAGCCAGGAGTGTTGTCGACGGCGACCACTGCGAGACCGTTCTCGCGCGCCCAGGTCATCAGCTCCGACACTGAATCATGGTGCTGCAGATGCTGATAGCGGTCTGTCACCATTGCTCCGCGACGATTCCAGCGGCGTCGTCCGACGATGTGCACCGCCGACGCGGCAAACGCGTTCGCGGTCCGCACCACGGTCCCGATGTTGGCGTCGTGCGCGAAGTTCTCGATGGCCACATGAAACGGGTGTCGGCGTGCATCGATGTCGTCGACGATCGCCTCACGACGCCAATACCGGTATGCATCAACGACATTCCGGGTGTCGCCCTCGGCGAGCAACTCCGGGTCGTAGCGCGGATCGTCGGGTAACGGACCATCCCGTTCGACGTCCCACGGTCCCACTCCGACGGCGGGTCTCGCCTGCCATTCGGTGGGTCCGGGTACGTCCGATCCGTCGGGTGCACCAGTTCCCTCAGGCGACGTGCCGCCGGTCGACATCGCCTCAGGCAAGCCCGATGTCGGCGAGGCCGAGCAGAGATCGGTACGGCACACCGAGTTTCGTGATCACGTCGTCAGCTCCGGTAGCACGGTCGACGACGGTCGCGACACCCACCACGACCGCTCCGGCCTCACGCGCCGCCGCCACAGCGGTTGCAGGCGAATTACCCGTGGTGCTGGTGTCCTCGACGATCAGCACCGCTTTGCCTTCGATGTCGGGGCCCTCCACCTGACGCTGCATGCCGTGTGCCTTGGCGGCCTTGCGCACCACGAATGCGTCGATGGGACGTCCCGGGGCGTGCATGATCGCGGTCGCAACCGGGTCGGCACCCAAGGTCAGTCCGCCGACCGCCTGGTATCCCCAGTCGGCGGTGAGCTGCCGCATGAGCTTGCCGATCAACGGCGACGCCTCGTGATGCAGCGTGGCGCGTCGCAGGTCGACGTAGTAGTCGGCTTCACGTCCCGACGACAACGTCACCTTGCCGTGCACCACCGACAGTTCGGCGACGAGTCGCGCGAGCGCCGCGCGGGCCTCGCCGTCCACCTCGGGGGTCGCGGATGCGGAGGGCGTTGAGGAGGTCACAGTCGGCTCAGTCTTCCTGCTCGTGCGTCGCGGTCGGATGTCTCGATGGCTGCGTGTGTCCCGAAAGCTGCGTCAAACGCTCAGTCACGACGATGATGCCGATTGGGGCGCTCGTCCGTCTCGGACGGCTGTGCAGTGCGCGATCGTCGGACCGGCATCGGGGTCATGCCGCGACCGGTCGTCGGCGACGCAGCCCGCCTGGCCCCGGCCTCACCCTGCGGTGGCTGGGCTTGCGGCTGCTGACCCTGGGGTGGCTGATTCTGCGGTGGAGGTTGACGGCGCGGCGCGGGAGCTGCCGTCTCCTGCGCCTGAATGCGCGCCCGACGCTCCTTGTCGCGCATCGACTCGGTCTTCTCGTCGGCGAACTCTTCGCGCGTCGGCCCGTGCGGATCACGCGGGTCCGGCGGATCCTGCGGGTCCTGCACCGGCGGCAGCACACGCAGCAGGTCAGCGAAGCGTCGAACCACTTCGAGCCCCGTGTCGAGCTTGGTCGCATCATCGGTCAACGGCATGGAACCGAGCGCCCAGTTGCCTTCGTCCCACAGCACCTCGACGTACGACGGCGCGTTGTTGGCCAGCGCGACCATCCTCCGGTCACACACCCGTCGCGCGACGTCGAGGTCGTTGGAGAACATGACACGCGGCCCCATCGCACCGAGCAGTTCGACGTCGTCCTCCGCGGGCGCGAGCACATCCTCGTGGCGTAGGTCGACGATCACGTTCGACGGCGCATTGCGGCGGACCGCGATGACGGTCGCCGTGTCGTCGAGGTCGAAGACGACGGCCTCGGCGCCGCCATAAACTCCGTATGCGACATCCTGAACTCCGACACTGTCCGGAACGTTCATCGTCGCGCGGTGGAACACCTTGCGTAGCTTGGTATCTGAGGCACGGTAGGAGAAGTCGTGGGCATCACCCCACACGGCACGCTGGTGGCGGGTGCCGCTGGAACGCTTGCGGTCGAGCCACAGCAGCGCCGCCGCACCGGCCAGCGCCACGGCTGCGATCACGAAATAGACGATGGTCATCGCGCTACAGCCTACTTCAGGGCCGCACCGCTGATCGAGAATGCCTCACGCGCGCCCGCCGCCGATCGAGCAGCCCGCCCGCTGATCGAGCCCGAACGCTGATCGAGCTTGTCGAGATCACCCGCCGATCGAGCCCACCCCCGCTGATCGAGCTTGTCGAGATCACCCGCCGATCGAGCCCGGTCCGCTGATCGAGCCTGTCGAGATCACCCGCCGATCGAGCCCCAACCGCTGATCGAGCCTGTCGAGATCACCCGCCGATCGAGCCAACCCCCGCTGATCGAGCTTGTCGAGATCACCGACCCAGCCCACCAGCCCAGGCACACCGTGGTTTCGACACGGCAGCTCGCTGCGCTCGCGGCCTGCTCAACCAGCGGAAGACCCCCGCTGATCGAGCTTGTCGAGATCACCCGCCGATCGAGCCCCAACCGCTGATCGAGCCTGTCGAGATCACCCGGCCCCGAGCCAAACCCCCGCTGATCGAGCTTGTCGAGATCACCGACCCAGCCCACCAACACAGGCGCACCGTGGTTTCGACACGGCAGCTCGCTGCGCTCGCGGCCTGCTCAACCAGCAGAAGACCCCCGCCGATCGAGCCCAACACCGCTGATCGAGCTTGTCGAGATCACCTCCCCGAGGCCACGTACCCCCGCCGCTTGTCGACGACGTTCCGCAGCGCCGTCGACAACTCCTCGCCGCCCGCCTCGCACCCGGCCCCGACGTACCGCCGTAGATTGTCGAGCACCTGATCGGCGAGCTCGTCGCGCCACCCATAAACGTCGCCGCTCATATGCGCCGAGATCGCGACGTTGTCCAAGTCCCACAGTGGGCTGTCGTCGGGCAGCGGTTCGGTGACGAAGACATCGAGCGACGCCGCGCCGATCCCGCCGCTGCGCAGCGCGTCGGCCAGCGCCGCCTCGTCGACGAGCCTGCCCCTGCCGACGTTGACAAGGTGCGCGTCGGGGCGCATCGCCGACAGCACCGACGCGTCGATCATGCCCTCGGTCTGCGCGGTGAGCGGCGCCACGACGACGACGTTGTCGAATTCGCCGACGTAACTGCTCAATTCGTCGGTCGCGCGCACCTCGCCGAAGTCGGGGTCGTCGTGACGCGCCGTGCGCCCGGCGCCGGTCACGCGCATCCCGACGGCGCGCAGCAGCCGCGCAATCGCACGTCCGATACCCCCGGTCCCGATGACGAGCACCGACGACCCCGCGGTCCGCGTCGTCTCGCGCCACACCCATTCGTGCGCCGACTGCAGGCGCGCCGATTCATGTAAGCGCTTGTCCCGCGCCAGGATCGACGCCAGCACGAACTCCGCGATCGGTTGGTCGAAGACGCCGTGCGCGTTGGTCACCACGATGTCGGAGTCGGCGAGCTCGTCGAACAGCAGCGAATCGACACCCGCGGCACAGACGTGCACCCAGCGCAGCGATTGTGTTGCGGCGCCCCAGTTGTCGCGCAGCGCACGGGAGAAGAAGTCCCACACGACGAGAACATCGGCACCCGGCAGCACCTGCGGCAAGGTCTCGACGGTGCACTGCCGCACGTCGGCCAGCGCCTCGAGGTCGGCGAGGTTGTAGGGACCGGGCGCGTCGTCGGCGCCGAGGAGGACGAGTTGCGGCTTGGTGGACGTCACACCCGCCACCGTATCGGTGCACGCACCCACCAGACACCGCACCCTGTCTAATTGTTGACAATCCGACGATCTACGTCCACCGTGTACCCATGACCCTCGCCGCAACGCCTCAGACCGCGTCGCTGTCGCCGATCCTCAAGCAGGCGACGCCCGTCGTCGTCGATCACGCACTCGGCTCGTGGATTCACGGAACCGACGGCCACAGCTACCTCGACTTCACCACCGGCATCGGGGTCACCAGCACCGGCCACTGCCACCCGAGGGTCGTCGCCGCAGCTCAGGAGCAGTGCACCAAGATCATCCACGCGCAGTACACGACCGTGATGCATCAGCCGCTGCTCGATCTCACCGAGAAACTCGGCGCAGTCCTCCCCCTCGGCCTCGACTCCGTCTTCTACGCGAACTCCGGCTCGGAGGCCGTCGAGGCAGCGGTGCGCCTGGCCCGTATGGCAACCGCGAAGCCCAACATCATTGTCTTCCAAGGCGGATTCCACGGGCGTACCGTCGCGGCCGCCAGCCTCACCAGCGCCGGCACCCGATTCTCCGCGGGCTTCTCACCACTCATGGGCGGCGTGCACATGGCGCCGTTCCCCTACGCCTACCGCTACGGCTGGAATGACGACGCCGCAATCGATTTCGCGCTCAAAGAACTCGACTACCTGCTCGCCTCTCGGGTTGCGCCGAACGACACCGCCGCATTCCTCATCGAACCCGTACTCGGCGACGGTGGATACCTCCCGACGCCACCACGCTTCCTCGCAGGACTCCGCGAGCGCGCCGACCGCCACGGCATCCTGCTCATCATCGACGAGGTGCAGGCCGGATTCGGACGCACGGGTAAGTTCTGGGGACATCAGCACGCCGACGACCTCACTCCCGATATCCTCATCACCGCAAAGGGTCTCGCGTCGGGCTTCCCGATCTCCGCGATCGCCGCTCCGACGGAGTTGATGAGCCAGGCGTGGCCCGGCTCGCAGGGCGGAACGTACGGCGGCAATGCCGTTGCCGCCGCGGCGGCCATCGCGACGCTCGACGTCATCGACGACGAGGATCTCGTCGAGAACGCACGCATCCGCGGCGAACAGATGCTGTCCGGAATCCGTTCTGTCACAGCCGGTTACGACGCCGTCGGCGATGTGCGTGGTCTCGGACTCATGGTCGGTGTCGAATTCGTCTCCCGCGACGGCGACGTCGCAGTGCCCGACGCAGCAACGGCCCTCGCCGTCCAGCAGGCCACCACCCGGCACGGACTGCTCACCCTCACCTGCGGACCCGAGGCCAACGTGGTCCGCCTGATTCCCGCCCTCGTCGTCACCGAACACGAAATCGCCACCGGCATCGAACGATTCAGCGCCGCCCTGTCCGACGTCGCCGCCCGCAACGACGGTCCGTAGCCACACACAATGGCTCCACACCCACTACCCACTCCCACGACGCCAACGCCGCCGATCGTCACCGAGCTCACCAGGCTCGACATAGAGGTCGACGCGTCGTCGCGCCGGCGTGCCGAATACTCCTACGACGCATCCAATTATCGGGTTCGGCCAGTGGCAGTTGTCTTCCCCCGCGACGCCGCCGAGGTAGCTCGCATCGCGGCCTGCTGTCATCGCCTCGGCACACCCCTCACCGCACGCGGTGGCGGAACGTCAATGGCGGGCAACGCTATCGGCGACGGCGTCATCCTCGACTTCTCGCGCTACATGACGCGTATCCACCACATCGACGACGAGTCAGCGACCGCCCACGTCGACCCGGGCGTCGTCCTCACACACCTGGCTGCCGCCGCGCGCACAGCCACCGGCGGCCGCCTCACCTTCGCGCCCGACCCGTCGTCGGCGTCGCGCGCCACCATCGGCGGGGCAATCGGGAACGACGCGTGCGGAAATCACTCGGTGCGCCACGGCCGCACCACCGACCACGTCGAGGCACTCGATCTCGTCACCGCTGACGGATTACGGCTGACCGCAACGCGATCGGGCATCGAACCCACACTGCCGAATGATCCGGCAGCGACCACGCGAGCCGCCGAACTCACCCGCGAGCTCACCGACCTCACCACCCGCAACCTCGCGGCCTTTCGCACCCAACTCGAACAGATCCCCCGCCAGGTGTCGGGATACCATCTGGCACACCTGTTGCCGGAGAACGGATTCGACGTCGCGCGGGCACTCGTGGGCAGCGAGGGCACCTGCGCGATCGTCGTCGGCGCCACCGTCAGAATGGTCGCGGCCCCGACATCTCAGCTACTCGTCTGCGTCGGCTACCGCTCTGTGGCAGACGCTGCCCGCGACGTGCCCGACATTCTTCCCTTCGCACCGTCGGCCATCGAAGGCATCGACCGCGGCATCGTCGCCACCATGGCCGCCCGACGCGGGCCCGACACCGTAGCTGGCCTCCCCGACGGCGACTCCTGGCTCTTCATCGACCTCGACAACGAGAGCGCCGCAGCACAATCCGAACCCGACATCCCCGCAACCGCCAAGCGCCTGATCGAACACCTCCGCACGCGAGGGTGCATGGTCGACGCCGCGTTCGTCGACGACGAGACCCGACGTCGCGCACTGTGGCGCGTCCGGGAAGACGGCGCCGGACTGTCCGCGCGCCTCGTCGACCCGGAGAGCGACGCACCGACGACGCACGAGTCGTGGCCCGGCTGGGAAGACGCCGCCGTCGCACCGGAACGTCTCGCCGACTACCTGCAGGATTTCACGACCCTCCTCGACGAGTTCGACCTCACCGGCGTGCTGTACGGACACTTCGGTGCGGGCTGCATGCACGTGCGGATCACCTTCGACCTCCGCACCGAGCAGGGTCGCGAGGTGATGTCGCGGTTCTGCACCCGCGCCGCCGAACTGGTTGTTGCTCATGGTGGTTCACTGTCGGGTGAACACGGCGATGGTCGCGCCCGATCAGCACTCCTGCCGCTGATGTACTCCACAGAGATGCTGCGCGCCTTCGACGACTTCCGGCGAATCTGGGACCCCGTGGGAATTCTCAACCCCGGCAGCATCGTCGACCCTGCGCCCATCACCACCGACCTCGCACTCGCCGACGTTCCGAACCGACCGTGGCACTCCGCGGACCCGGACGAGCACTCACCCGAACACACCGGACTCGATCCGTTCATCCATGCCGTGCAGGGCTGCATCGGTGTCGGTCGCTGCCGCACTACCAGCGGCGGGGTGATGTGCCCCAGCTATCGCGCGACGCGCGACGAGAAGGACTCGACGCGCGGCCGGGCACGCGTTCTACAAGACATGGTGCGCACCGCGCCCAGCGTCGAATCCGGTTGGCAGTCTGCCGATGTCGCCGACGCACTCGACCTCTGTCTGTCATGCAAGGCATGTTCGAGCGACTGCCCCACCGGCGTCGACATGGCGTCACTGAAGTCGGAGTTCCTCTCGCATCACTATCGACGCCGGCTACGACCTCTCTCGCACTACTCACTCGGATGGATGCCCGCCTGGCTCCCCGTCGCGACCTCCGTTGCACCACTGCTGAATCGAGTTCTCCAAACTCCACTCGCCCGACGCCTCGCCGCTCGCGCGGGCGGCCTCGACGCTCGACGCTCCATGCCCCGCTTCACCACTCGCCGGGACAGGCGCGCGACACTGAGCGCACTCGGCCACCCCGCCGACGCCGACGTCGTGCTGATCGTCGACACCTTCACCAAGGCGTTCCGCCCGCACGTCGCAACCGCCGCGGCGCGCGTCCTGGCAGCCACCGGCGACACCGTCGCCACCCGCGACGACGTGTGCTGCGGACTGACCTGGATCTCAACCGGTCAGCTCGACCACGCTCGAAAGGTACTGACCCGCACCGCTGATCGACTCGACGACGGCACCGACCGCCCCCTCGTCCTCGCCGAACCCAGCTGCGCGGCCGCACTGCGCACGGACCTACCAGAACTGATCAACTCGCCCGCCGCACGCCGTGTCGCCGCAAGAGTGACGAGCTTCGCCGCCCACCTGCCCACACTCGTCGAGGCAGGGCTGCAGGTCCCAGACCTTCCCGAATCGGTCACGGTCCAAACCCACTGCCACGAGTACGCCGCCTTCGGCGCGCACGCCTCGACGGCCGCACTGAAGTCGCTCGGTGTCGAGGTCACCACGGCCGACGGATGCTGCGGCGTCGCAGGCAACTTCGGCTTCGAGAAGGGTCACTACGAGGTCAGCGTCGCGGTGGCCGAGAACGCCCTCGCACCCGCGCTCCGTGCCGCGCCGGAAACTCCGGTCATCACCGACGGGTTCAGCTGCGCGATGAGCGTCGACCACCTGACCGCCACCGACCCCCTCATCAACGCCCAAGGGCAGCACCTCGCCGAACTGCTCGCACAGGCGCTGCCCCTTGCACAAGAACTACCCCGCGCACAGCCATCACCAGAGGAAGGACTCCGATGACACTGCTCGTCGACACAGCCTGGACACCCACATCCTCGAAACGCCGCTTCGACGTAGAGAATCCGGCGACCGGCGAGGTCATCACGTCGGTCCCGGACGGCAACGCCGACGACGCGCTCGACGCCCTGGGTCGTGCCGCCGACGCCCAATCCGACTGGGCGGCAACCAGTCCCCGCTCACGTAGCGAGATCCTCTACCGCGCATACGAACTCATCACCGCGCGGGCCGATGAGTTCGCGACCCTGATGACCACCGAGATGGGCAAGCCGTACCCCGAGGCACGCGGCGAGGTTGCCTACGGCGCAGAGTTCTTCCGCTGGTTCGCCGAGGAAGCCGTACGCATCGGCGGCGACCACCTCCTCACCCCGGACGGCAGCAACCGCGTCGTCGTCCGTCATCGCCCCGTCGGCCCATGCATCCTGATCACGCCGTGGAACTTCCCATTGGCGATGGGAACACGCAAAATCGGCCCGGCGATCGCCGCGGGCTGCACCATGGTCTTCAAGCCCGCGGAGCTGACACCGTTGACCTCGCTGCTCCTCGCCGACGTGCTCCGCGAGGCCGGTCTGCCCGATGGCGTCCTGAACGTGGTCACCACAAGCGATCCGGGTGAGGTCGCCGGCGCGTGGATGTCGTCGGGCCTCGCCCGCAAGGTCAGCTTCACCGGCTCCACCGCGGTGGGAAAACTGTTGCTGCGCCAGGCCGCCGATACGGTGATGCGCACCTCGATGGAGCTCGGCGGCAACGCACCCTTCATCGTCTGCGACGACGCCGATCTCGACACCGCACTCGACGCCGTGATGGTCGCGAAGATGCGCAACATGGGGCAGGCATGCACTGCGGCCAACCGGATCTTCGTGCATCGTGACGTCATGGACGAGTTCGCAAGCGCCCTCACGCAACGCATGTCAACACTCACCGTCGGGAACGGACTGTCCGAGGGCACGCAGGTCGGCCCCCTCGTCGAACGCAAGGCCGTCGACAAGGTCGAAGAGCTCGTCGACGACGCGGTTCGACGCGGAGCGTCGCTTCGGTGCGGCGGCACCCGTCCCGATGGTCCCGGCCACTTCTACCCGCCGACGGTCCTCACCGACGTACACCCCGAGTCCGCTCTCATGAGCACCGAGATCTTCGGTCCCGTCGCGGCTCTGATCCCGTTCGACGGCTCCGGAATCGAGGCAGACGACACCGTGGTCGCAGCTGCAAACAGGACGCCCGCCGGCCTGGTCGGATACGTCTGCAGCCGCGACGCCGAGCGCCTCGACGCCATCTCGGCCGGCCTCGCGGTGGGTATGGTCGGGGTCAACACTGGTCTGGTCTCCAACCCCGCGGCCCCGTTCGGGGGGATCAAGGAGTCGGGCCTCGGCCGCGAGGGCGGACGTCTCGGCATCGAGGAGTTCCTCGACGTCACCTACACGTCCACCCCGATCCGACGCCGCTGACAACCCCAAAGGAGGCGATAGGTGTATCTCGGCGCCCAACTCTTCACCGACAGCGAGTACCAGCAGCGTTTGACCCGCGTGCGCGAACTGATGGATCTGCAAGGACTTTCGGCGATCATCGTCACCGATCCCGCGAACATCTTCTACCTCATCGGGTACAACGCGTGGTCGTTCTACACCCCGCAGATGCTGTTCGTCCCCATCGACGGCGAGATGCTGTTCTTCGCCCGTGAGATGGACGCGCATGGCGCACACCGCACCACTTGGCTACCCGACGAGCAGATCGTCGGCTATCCCGAGAGTTACGTGCACCGCCCGCATGTGCACCCTTTCGACTGGGTCGCGTGGGCGCTACGCCAACGTCACCAGGTCGCACCGGCGTCGAAGGGCGGCTCCGTCGGACTCGAGATGGACTCACACTTCTTCTCTCCCAAGGCTTACCGCGCGCTGCACAACGCTATCCCCGAGTGGAAGCTCGTCGACAACTTCGAACTCGTCAACTGGGTGCGTTCGGTGAAATCCGACGCCGAGGTTCAGCTCATGCGTCAGGCGGGCATGGTGTGTTCGGAGGCGATGCGCGCAGCCATCGAGACCATCGATGTCGGTGTACGGCAATGTGATGCGGCAGCGGCGATCTCGCAGGCGCAGATCACCGGCACCGATCAGTTCGGAGGTGACTACCCCGCGATCGTGCCGATGATGCCGACCGGCGCCGCCGCCGACACTCCCCACTTGACCTGGCACCAGGGCACTTTCACCCCCGACGAGGCCGTCGTCGTCGAATTGTCCGGTGCGCACAACCGGTATCACTGCCCACTCGCCCGGACCGTGGCGCTGAGCGCACCGTCGAAGGATCTCGACTATGTCGCGGGCGCGACGGCAGAGGGCCTCAACAATGTCCTCGACGCGATCAAACCCGGTGTCGCCACGCGCGAGCTCGCGTCGACCTGGAACTGGACTCTCGCCAAGTACGGTCTCGAAAAGCCCTCTCGCCTCGGCTATTCCATCGGGATCGGTTACCCGCCCGATTGGGGTGAACGCACCATCAGCATCCGCACCGAGGACGAGACCATCCTCGAAACCAACATGACCTTTCACATCGTCTGCGGAATGTGGATGGACGACTACGGTTTCGAGCTCTCCGAGTCGGTGCGCGTCAGCCCGACCGGCGTCGAAACCTTCACCGCGTTCCCGCGGGAACTGATCAGGAAATGAGGTGTCAGCAGTGACCACCATGAACTACACGCTCCCCCTCGCCGGACGCGCGAAGGATCTCGTCGGCTCGATGATCGATTCGTCGACGTCCCTGCTGGCCGCTCAGACGCACGACATCGTGCGCTTCGCGATGGGATCACCCGCGGACGAGGCCGTCCCCGCCGCGGAGTTTCGGCAGATCGCCGGTGAGATCCTCGACAACTCGTCGTTCACCTACGGTGCCACAGAAGGCGAACCACGGCTGCTGCAACTTCTCGTCGACTACCTCGCCACCACACCCGACCCGTCGAGCCTCGATCGCCTCGTCATCACCACCGGCGGCATGCAGGGCCTCGACCTCGCGTCCAAACTGTTCGTCGACCCCGGTGACCTCGTCGTCGTCGAATCACCCACGTACACCAACGGCAGCGCCACCGCGCTGTCGTATGGCGCGCAGCTTCTCGAAGTACCCGTCGACGACGACGGCATGCAGATCGACACACTCGAAGACCTCGTCGCCCGCACCCGACGCACCCCCAAGGCGATCTATACGATCCCGACGTTCCAGAACCCGTCGGGCGTCACCCTCTCCGAGGAGCGTCGACGCGAGCTGTTGCGGCTGGCGCACGAGTGGGGCGCCGTCATCATCGACGACGATCCGTACGGCCTGCTGCGCTTCTCCGGCGACGACGTCCCGACGTTCCAGACTCTGTCGCCGCACGATCCGCTGATCTTCTCGGTGCGGACGTTCTCCAAGATCCTCGCGCCGGGCTGGCGGGTCGGATGGGTCGACGCCGACCCGTCACTGCGCCAACTGCTCATCAACGGCAAACAGGCGATGGACACCTGCACCAACGTGCCCAACCAACACATCGTCGCCGAGTACATCGCCCGCGGCGGCCTCGAAGATCACCTCGCCGGCCTGCGGGTTCTCTACCGCGAACGCAGGGACGCGATGCTCGATTCGGTCGAGCGCCATTTCGGCGACCGCGTGTCGACGACCCACCCCGAAGGCGGCTTCTTCCTCTGGCTGACCCTGCGCGGCGAGTTCGCCGAGATCGACACCCGAGAACTGTTCGAGACCGCTCTCGCCGACGGCGTCGCGTTCATCCCCGGCCCCGCGCTGTCGCCGACCGGCCGGTTCCGCAACGCCCTGCGTCTGTGCTTCGCGTCGAGCACGCCCGATCGCATCGACGAGGGAATTCGACGTCTCGCAGGAAGCTGCGAGAGGATGTCTGCGAGAGGATGACACAGAACAGCTGAGGTCGGCTCGGCAGTTGACGTTGGCACTGCCCGGCCGACGACCACGAAGGGAATCCCAGTGACGGTGAGCGAGTCCGACGCGGTGGTGGCCCGGATCCGTCCGGACGAGATCGTCGCACTCACCAGAGCTTTGGTCGACGCCCCGAGCGAGAACCCCGGCGGCACCGAGGCCCGGGCGGTCGCCGTTCTCGAAAGTGCCTGTCGTGACGCCGGATTCACCGTCACCACCTACGAGGTGTCGCCCGGCCGACCCAACCTCATCGCGACGCTACCCGGCGGCGACGGGCCAGGACTGATGTTCCTCGGCCACTCCGACGTCGTACCCGCAGGCCCCGGCTGGACCGGTGATCCCTACCGCACCCGGCTGTCTGACGGCGTGCTGACCGGGCGCGGCACCGTCGACATGAAGGGCGGACTGGCCTCGGTCGTCGCAGCGATGTCGGCGTTGGCGCCGCTGGCCGCGCAGGGTCGACTCTCCGGTTCGGTGCAGTTGGTCTGCACCGTCGACGAGGAGGAGCACGGCGCAGGCGTCCGCGACCTGGTGGCCCGCCCAGACCTCGCAACCACCGACACCTCCCGCGACTTCGTCGGTTGCGTCGTCGCCGAACCCACTGACCTGGTCGTCGTGCGCGGGTGTCGCGGGGCGTCGTATCTGGAAATCGATATCCGAGGCAAGGCCGCACACTCCGGTCGCCCCGACGACGGCCGCAGCGCGATCTATGCGGCGGCGTCGATCATCGACATCATCCGGGCCGACCACGAGGCGATGACCGCGGGCGCCGCAGGTCTTCTCGGCTCTGGTACCTGGAACGTGGGGACGATGAGCGGCGGGCAGGGTATTTCCGTCGTCGCCCCGATGGCGGCGCTCGGCGTCGACCGCAGACTGATGCCGGACGAGAGCGCGGAGGCCGTCGCCGACTGGCTGCGCAGCCGTATCGCCGCCGCGGGCATCGACTCCGACGGCATCGAGGTCGACGTCGCGGTCACCATGGAGATGCCGGGCTTCGAGACTCCAGCCGACCACACACTGGTCACCGCAACCGTTGATGCACTCAACGCGCTGGACGCCCAGACGTCCGTCGGCGGCTGGACCGCCGCGTGTGACGGCGGTTTCGTCAGTCGCGACCTCGGCATCCCGGCAATCGTCTGCGGTCCGGGAAACATCAACACCCAGGCCCATCAGCCGGACGAATCCGTCGCGGTCGACGATCTGGTCACTGCCGCACGGGCTTACGCGTTGGTGGCGCTGGAGCTACTCGGCTGACGGCGTCCGTACGAGCACAGCGCGCACCGTCGAGCGCACGCGTGCGTCGATCTCGGCCGGGGTGGTTTCGGTGAACTTTCCGCCGAGGTACAAGAACGCCAGCCCGTGCACCAGCGCCCACATCGCGGTCGCGACCTCGTCTGGCTCCGACGTCGAAACCGTGGCAGCGACAACAGTATTCAGATACTCCCGGATCGCGTCGACAGCCTCGATGCGATCCGGGCTCGTCGGGTCGCACGCTTGCGCGAACATCGCGCGGAACAGGCCCGACCGCTCCAACGCGAACCGTACGTAGGCGACGGCGATGTCGGCTACATCGTCGACGCTCGACGGCGACTCGCTGGCTGCTTTCAGTCGCGCAGTCAGCTCGCGATAGCCCACCGCGGCAACACTCGAGACCAATGCCTCACGGTCGGCGAAGTGCCGGTAGGGTGCCGCGGGCGAGACGCCTGCACGTCGTGCGACGGCGCGCAACGACAAATCCGCAGAGTGGTCCTCGTTGAGCAACTCGATCGCCGACTGCACCAACGCTGCGGCGAGATCGCCGTGATGATACGACTCAGGTCTCGGCATATGCGCCATCTTATCGCTGGTTGCACCGCCGGAGACCCTCAGCACTCCACGGCGAATCCGGTGTCAGCACCGCACGTCGGAGCCGGGATCAGCGCGAAGTCACCGCAGCGGAGCTCTCCGAAGCCGTGATGTCCTCGGTCCGCTCGGGAATCTCGGTGCCGCGCAACGACGCCCCGGCCGTCTCCTTCAAGAAGATCAACGCCACCATGCCGATCACACACGCGCCCATCATGTAGACGGCGGGAAACAGGTTCCAGCCCGTGTCGTTGACCACCGCCTCGTTGACGAGCGGTGCGGTGCCGCCGAACGCGGCGGTCGCCACGTTGTAGGAGATCGCGAAGCCCGCGTAGCGCACCTGAGTGGGGAACATCGCCGGGAACGTCGCGGAGATGGTCGAGAGCTGGGGCACGTAGAACAGCCCCAGGATCACGAATCCGACTATCGCCCAGGCGAATCCCTTACCCATCAACCAGTAGAGCGGTATCGCGAGTACGAAGAGTCCGATGAGGGAGAACCACCACATCGGTTTACGCCCGGTCTTGTCCGACGCCGCTCCGAAGAACGGGATCACCACCATCATCGCGAGCTGACCGATGAGCACCACCGTCGAACCCGACGACTCCGAAAGCCCGATCGTCTCCTTCAGGTACGTCGGCTGATACGCCAGCAGCGTGTAGTTCGCGACGTTGAGTGCGATCACCATGCCGAACATGATCAGGATCGGCTTCCAGTAGTTGCTCAGCAGATCCTTGAAGCGGGTGTAGGCGTTTCCGGTGATCTCGTCGCGCTTGTCGAGTTCCTGGAACACCGGGGTGTCTTCGAGCTGCGAACGCAGATAGAGACCGATCAACCCGAGCGGCAGCGCGATCAGGAACGGAATTCGCCAACCCCACGTCTGCATCTGCTCGTCGGAGAGCAACAGCTCGAGGAACAGAACAATAGCGGTGCCCGCGCTGAACCCTGCGAGCGTGCCGAACTCCAGCAGCGAACCGTACTTGCCGCGCTTGTTGTCCGGCGCGTACTCGGCCATGAACGTCGCCGCGCCGCCGTACTCACCGCCGGTGGAGAAGCCCTGGATCACGCGAAGCGCGATCAGCAGAATCGGCGCCCAGATTCCGGCGACGGCATGTGTCGGAAGTACGCCGATCAGCGCGGTCGCACCGGCGATCAACAGAATCGTTATGGCCAGCACGGACTTTCGTCCGATCCGGTCGCCGATCGGCCCCCAGATCATGCCACCCAACGGACGTAGAACGAACGAGATCGCGAACCCGAGCATGGTGCCTATCGAGCCGAGCGACCCCGGGAAGAATGCCTGCGTGAGGTAGGTGGCGGTCGCGGCGTAGACGCCGTAGTCGTACCACTCGGTGGCGTTGCCGATCGCCGACGCGCCAATTGCCTTGCGGAGTAGAGCTTTTCCTTCTCGCGACTCGGGATCGGGTGCGAGGTCCTCATAGGTTGCCGAGGAGTTTGCCGTAGCCATCTGTGCCTTCCTGGTGGACTCGGGGCCAGTGTGTCTTCGCGCTGACTCACATCGGTGGGCGGTGATCGTCGCAATCGTCTAGAGCAGTCGGCGGAGACCGTCTCTCATGTGCTCGATCATCAGCTCGTCGGCCGCCTTCGCATCTCGCGCTGCGATGGAGTCCACCAATGCCTGGTGTTCGTCGGTACGTTCCTTTCCCGAGGAATACGTTCCTCGCATCGCGCGTAGACACATCTTCGTTTCCACGAGGATCGTGCTGTGCAAGCGCGACAAACGTTGACTCCGCGCGTATTCCACCAACGTCTGATGGAATTGCATATCCGCTTCGGCCATGTCTTCGCCGTTCGGATCGTCGATATGACGACGCATCAACGCAACTGCGTCGGTGAGAGCCTGTACCGCCGCAGGATCGCCACGTTCGATCACCTGCTCTATCGCCGCACGTTCAACGGCCGTCCGGGCGATGTACATGTCCCGGATGTCGTCGTCGTCCATCGAGACGACGAACAAGCCTCGGTTGCGGTGACTCACCAGCAACCCTTCTGCAGTCAGGCGTTGCATCGCCTCTCGCAGCGGGCCCCGGCTCACTCCCAGGTCTGCCGCGAGACCTGCTTCGGTCAACTGTGAGCCGGACGGAAAGTTACCGTTCGCAATCGCATCATGCAACTTTCGGGCGATGATCGCAGGTGTCGACTCCTGCTCGATCGGTTCGAGAACCCTACGACGCCCGTCCGAAATTCCACGACGCCCGTCCGATCGTGTTCGCTCCATTGCCATCGTGACCATCCTCTTCTTAGTACTCTATGCACGCGCAAATGTCAGGGTTTCGCCGCGAGCGCCGCCCATCCAGATGTCATTGCACGCCGCGGCGAACTCGTCGAGACCATCTGTGATGGTGGCGAACACATTTCCGGGAACCCACCCCACATCCCCGTTGACCAGCAAGTTGTTTCGACCATAGAAGACCGCGAGGTCGATGAGCAGTGAGTGTTCCGACGGCGCGGCGTCGGATTCGTAACCGTAAGCGGGATTGTCCAATACACCGTCGAACGTGAAATAGCAAAGGTCGCCGGGTATGGGCGTGACCGTCGTATTCTCGAATCCCGGTTCCGCTGAGGCAAACGCAGGCGTCAACGTATAGATCTCGTTGCGCGCGAACTTACCGTGAAAAACTTGACCCCCCAACGGCAAAGCGTCCCACACCGCGGAGGCGGTGCGTGGCGCCTCGACGTCGAGCAGTCTCGCCCTGGCGCTGACATCGCGCGATGTGAGGCTGACGATGATGAAGCGATCGGTCACGAGCCATCTCGACTTTCGTTGGGAATCTGCGGCTTTCGTTGGAGCGCCACCTCCGCGAGCGCGCCGACGTTCGCGGCGGACTCATACGCTGCGGCAACGCGCAGTACCGTCGCGTCGTCGTGCCGCGCGCCCACGATCTGAATTCCGGTCGGCAGCAACGGGTTCTGCGCGCATCCGCTCGGCACCGTTATCGCAGGTTGGCCGGTGAGATTGAACGGGTAGCTGTACGGCGTCCACGACGTCCAGTCTTGCGACGACGAGCCCGCAGGCACGTCTTCACCCGCCTCGAACGCGACCGATGGCATCGACGGTGTCACCAGAACGTCGTAGTCGTCGTGCAGCGCACCCATCTGTGTGCCCATTGCCATCCGCAGCGCAGTGGCATCCACGTAGTCGGCCGCACTGAAGTCACTGTGACGTTCCAGTGCCGCAAGCAGTTTCGGGTCGACGAGCTCTCTGAGCGCGGGGTCGAGACCCTCGACCACGGCTGCCGCTCCCGCGAACCACACGGTGTGATAAGCCCAGACCGGATCGTCCCACCCGATCTCGACCTCGTCGACCGTGGCCCCGAGGTCGCGCAGTATCCCGACCGCGGTTTCCGTATTCGATTGCACCACAGCGTCATTGACGCCGTAGCCGAGATCAGGACTGTAGGCGATGCGGAGGCCGGACAGGCCCCGCTCGCCTGCGATGATCGCGGGCGCGACAGGTTGGAGCGTAGGCCCCGCCGACCAGTCGCGCGAATCGAAACCGCCGATGACGTCGAGCAACAATGCGCAGTCGACGACGGTGCGTGTCATCGGTCCGACGTGCGCGACCGGCGCAAACGGACTCGGCGGATACATCGGCACCCGGCCGAGCGTCGGCTTGAGTCCGACGATTCCGCAGAACGCAGCCGGAATACGGATCGAGCCGCCACCGTCGGTGCCCACCGACAACGGCCCGAGTCCCGCCGCGAGGGCAGCGGCGCTTCCGCCGCTCGAACCACCGGACGTCCGATCGGTCGACCACGGATTGCGCGTGATGCCGGTGCGGGGACTGTCGGTCACGCCTTTCCAGCCGAATTCAGGTGTCGTGACCTTCCCGAGCGGCACGGCTCCCGCATCGCGCAGTCGTGCCACCGCTGGAGCGTCGACGTCGGATCGTTGTGTGTCCGGGCTCAGCGTCAACGAGCCGCGCAGCGTCGGCCAACCCTCGGTGAGCAGGAGATCCTTGATCGACACGGGCACACCGTCGAGCGGGCTGAGTGGAGTCGACGCCGCGTAGCGATCTGCGGACGCGCGCGCAGCAGCCATCGTCGTATCCGGGTCTACGAGGCAGAAGGCATTGATCTCGACGTTCACCTGCGGGATGGTGTCCAGTAGCTCGGCAGCGACGTCGACAGGGCTCAGCAATCCACTGCGGTAGGCGTCACCGAGCTCCGACGCCGACATCGTGCGCACTGAGTCCTGCATGGTCACCTCGAGTTCCGATACGGTGAGACCGACAATTGTTTGATTGTTGACAATCTAGTCGGGAGGTCAACCCGTGACAACCGCTACCAGCGCGGTGCTCTACCCGGGCCACGCTGCCGAGGACGACTACCAGCTCATCGAAGACGCACTCGATCCGTCGATTCGCCTGCCGGTGGTGATCACCGAGATCGACTCCGACGATCACACCGTCGGCGCCATGCGCGCTGTCGGCGAGTCCGACCGACTGCTCGACGGCGCTCAGCGCGCACGCACATACAACCCCGCAGCGCTGATGTGGGGTTGCACCTCGGGCAGCTTCCTCTACGGATGGGAGGGCGCACAGCGGCAGGCCGCACAGTTGTCGGAGGCTGCGGGACTACCCGCATCGTCGACGTCGCTCGCGTTTGCCGAGGCGTGCAGAGCGCTCGGGATCGACGCTGTCGCGGTCGCGGCGAGCTACCCGGGCGAGGTCGCCGCGGGATTCACGACGTTCCTCGCCGGCGCGGATATCGAGGTCGTCGGCATGCGCGCCAACGACATTCTGACCGCGACCGACGCCGGGACCATCGACGGCGACACTCTGTTCGACATGGTCGTCACCGCCGATCACCCAGCGGCACAGGCCATTCTGATCCCCGACACGGCGCTGCACACAGCAACCTGGATCAACGACCTCGAGGCGCAGGTCGGCAAACCCGTCCTGACCGCGAATCAGGTGACCGCCTGGGAGGGCGCGCGGCTCGCGGGCGCGACACCGCACTCGGACAAGCTGGGCGCGCTGTTCAGTCAGACGACGCTTCTTCAGACCCCGCCTGCCCAGACTCGGCCTGTTCAGTCGCCGCCTGTCCCCGCACGAAGCGATATCCCATCCCCGCCTCGGTGAGCAGATGCACCGGATGTGCCGGGTCGTGTTCGAGTTTGCGACGCAGGCTGGCCAGGTACACACGCAGATAGTTGGTCTGGTTGAGGTACTTGGGACCCCACACGGTACTCAGGATGTCCCGCTGCCCCACCAGTTTTCCCTCGTTACGCACAAGCAGTTCGAGGATTCCCCACTCGGTCGGCGTCAGGTGGACCTGCTCACCGTGGCGCGACGCCTGCTTCGCGCTGAGGTCGACCACGAAGTCTCCCGCGTCGACGACCGGCACCTCCGACGCATCCGGCGCAGCGACTCCACGGCGCACCGCCGCCCGCAATCTCGCCAAGAACTCGTCCATCCCAAAGGGTTTCGTGACGTAGTCGTCGGCGCCCGCGTCGAGCGCAGCCACCTTGTCGACCGATTCGCCACGCGCCGACAACACGATGACCGGCACGTTGGTCCACCCGCGCAATCCCTCCAGAACCGTGAAGCCGTCGATGTCGGGAAGCCCGAGATCGAGGACCACGACCTGCGGGTTGACCTTGGCTGCCGCAGTGAGCGCAGCGGTTCCCGTCGACGCCGTCGTGACAGCAAAGCCACGTGCGCTCAGATTGATTCGCAAGGCGCGCAACAACTGTGGTTCGTCGTCGACGACAAGGACTCGGATTCCGTCGGTCATGACTCGTCGTCTTCCGCTGGAAGTGAGACCACCATCGTGGTCCCGCCGCCAGGTGTCTCTTCGACACCGAGAGTGCCACCGATCGCGGCGGTAAATCCCTGTGCGACAGACAAACCCAACCCGACCCCGCCGTCGGCACCGTTGCGGTCGCCACCCTGCACGAAGGCGTCGAAGATCTGCCCGCGTCTGTCGGCGGGAATCCCGTAGCCGTGGTCGATCACACGAATGACCGTACGCGGCGAACCGTCGTCGTCGGTCTCGGACTCTGCTGTGACCTCGACGCCGCCTCCACCAGCGCCACCGCCACCGCCACCGCCGCCGTGCCGCACGGCGTTGTCGATCAGGTTGGCCAGGACGCGTTCGAGCAGTCCGCCGTCGGTGTAGGCCCACATCGCGTGGAAGGTGAAGCCGATCTCCGGGATGGGCCCACCGACCCAGCTCACCGCGGTCGCCGCGCGGTGGACCACCTCGACGAGGTAGGTGCGCGCCAGCTTCGGCCGCACGGCGCCTGCCGCGAGCCGTGACGAGTCGAGCAGATTTCCGACAAGCGCCGACAGGTGGTCGACCGACTCGTCGATCGTCTCGAGCAGTTCAGAGGTGTCCTCTGGGCTGAATGTCACGTCGCCCGCCCGCAGGCTCGACACCGCCGCTTTCGCGCCCGCCAGCGGTGTGCGCAGATCGTGGCTGACCGCAGACAGCAGTGCACGACGCATCTCGTCGGTCTGGGCCAGTGCACGTGCCTCGGAAGCCTCGCGTTCGAGTCGACGACGCTGCACCGCGCCAGCGGCCTGGATCGCCACCGAGGTGAGTACCCGTCGATCCCGACCGCTGAGTTTCGGTCCGCGCAACAGCAATTCGTATTCGCCGCCGGGGATCGGGCAGACCGTGTCGGCGTCTTCGGCACGCTGCGGCGGGTGGTCGCCGACGGCGGCGTCGACGACGCGTCGACCATCTTCTTTGTGCACCACCGACACCGCGGCCTGGTCGTAGGTCTCACGCACCCGCTGCAGCAGTGCCGAGACGTCCGCCCCACCGAGGACGGCGTCGGAGAACAACGCCAACAATTCCGCGTCGCGGCTTGCCAGGCTCGCCTGTCTACGCCTGCTCGCGGCCGAATCGACCAGTGCAGCAACCGCTATGGCGATCACCAGCATGACCAGGATGGTGATCAGGTTGTCCGGCTCGTTGATGGTGAACGTGAACCGCGGGTCGGTGAAGAAGTAGTTGAGCAGCAGGCCGGCCACGACCGCCGACAGTGCTGCGGGCCCGATGCCGCCGAGCAGCGAGACCGCGAGCACCGTCACGAAGAACAATGCCGACTCGCTCGCGAACCCCAACCAACGGTCGAGGACCGCGAGTATGACCGTCATGATCACCGGCACCACGACTGCCGCGACCCAGCTCAACGGACGATGGAAGCGCGTGTCACGAATGTCGAGTCGGTTTCGACGACGCGTCTCGTCGTGGGTGACCATGTGGACGTCGATCTTCCCGCTGTGCGCGACGACATTCGCGCCGACGCCCTCGTCGAAGAGCCGTTGCCAGCGCGGCCGGCGCGACGTACCCAACACCAACTGCGTCGCGTTGACGCCGCGGGCGAAGTCGAGGAGCGTCGACGGGATGTCGTCGCCGACGACGGTGTGGATTCGCGTGCCGAACCCTTCGGCCAACTCGTGCAGCCGCGACAGTTCGGCAGCGGGTGTCCCGACGAGTCCGTCTCCGCGGACCACATGCACCACAACCAGTTCCGCGCTTGACCGCGACGCGATGCGACTCGCTCGCCGCATCAGGGTCGCGGATTCGGGTCCACCGGTGATCGCAACCACCACGCGCTCTCGCGCTTCCCACGTGTCGGTGATCGCGTGTGCAGCCCGGTAGTCGGCGAGATTGTCGTCGACGCGATCGGCGAGCCACAGCAACGCCAATTCGCGCAGTGCCGTCAGGTTTCCCTGCCGGAAGTAGTTCGAGAGCGCCCCGTCGATGCGTCCGGCCGGGTACACCTTGCCCGCGCTGAGACGTTGACGTAGCGCTTGCGGGGCGATGTCGACCAACTCGATCTCGTCAGCGGCACGCACGACCGCATCGGGAACGGTCTCGCGCTGGATGACACCGGTGATCTGGGCGACGACGTCGTTCAGACTCTCCAGGTGCTGCACGTTGACAGTTGTCAGCACGTCGATGCCCGCGTCGCGCAACTCCTCGATGTCCTGCCACCGCTTGGCATTTCGCGATCCGGGAGCATTCGTATGCGCCAGTTCGTCGACGAGCGCGACGCGTGGGCCACGCGCCAGCACGGCGTCGAGATCCATCTCGTCGAGGACAGCCCCGCGATACACCTCCTCGCGGCGCGGAATCTCCTCGAGACCATCGGTGAGAGCCGCGGTTGCCGAGCGCCCGTGCGACTCGACAACCGCGATCACCACATCTATACCCTCATCGGCGAGACTTTTTGCATGCGAAAGCATTTCGTAGGTCTTACCGACTCCGGGCGCACACCCGAGGAAGACTTCGAGTCGACCTCGGGTGTCAGCACCTGAACCCATGGAACCGAGTCTAATCAGCGCGATCGGCGATCACTTGCACACCGTGTGACCCAGCGCGAGGTTCACCTCGAGCACATTGACGCGTTGCTGCCCCAGGAACCCGAACTGCCGTCCGGACGTGTGGGCGTCGACGATCTCTCGGACCGCAGCCTGCGACTTCCCGCTGTTGCGCGCGATCCGTGGAATCTGGATCGCCGCGTACTCCGGGCTGATCTGCGGGTCGAGGCCCGAGCCGGAACCGGTCACGGCGTCCGCGGGCACCGCCGACGGCGCGATGCCCTCACGCTGCCCGATCAACGCGCGACGGGCGGTGATGTTGTGCGCGAGAGTCTCGCTGTTGGGGCCCTGATTGCTCGCTGCCGAGGCCGACGGATCTCCGGTCGCCATCGGATCGTCGGCCGAGCCGAGAACCCGTGCGTGCAGATAGCTGTCGGGAGTCCCAGCGGGTGCCTTCGGATCGACCCCGATCAGCGTCGAACCGGCGTTGCAGCCCTTGGCGTCGGTCACCTGCGACCCCTCCGCGGAGTTCCACCCGATGCGCGAAGCCGCCCAGACGACCGTCGGATACGCGACGCCGAGAATCACGGTCAGCGCCACGAGCATCGCGAACGCGACGGCGCATTGCCGGAAGAATCCGGACGTGATGGTGTTCATGCTGCGATTACCCCATTCCCGGGAGGAAGCGGACGACGAGATCGATGAGCCAGATCCCCACGAACGGGGTGATCACGCCTCCGACGCCGTAGACGAGTAGGTTGCGCCCCAACAACTTCGACGCCGAGCTGGGTCGGTACCGCACACCGCGCAGCGAGAGCGGGATCAACGCGACGATGATGAGCGCGTTGAACACCACCGCCGAGACGATCGCCGACTGTGCCGAATGCAGCCGCATGATGTTGAGGGAGTCGAGCTGCGGATAGATGCTCACGAACATCGCAGGCAGGATCGCGAAATACTTCGCGAGGTCGTTGGCCAGCGAGAACGTCGTCAGCGCACCACGCGTGATCAACAGCTGCTTGCCGATCGCCACGATGTCGATGAGCTTGGTCGGGTCGGAGTCGAGGTCGACCATGTTGCCGGCTTCCTTGGCCGCCGACGTTCCCGAGTTCATCGCAACACCGACGTCGGCCTGCGCGAGCGCTGGTGCGTCGTTGGTGCCGTCACCGGTCATCGCGACCAGGCGTCCACCCGACTGCTCGGCACGGATCAGTGCCAGCTTGTCCTCCGGTGTCGCCTCGGCGACGAAGTGGTCGACGCCGGCTTCGGCGGCGATCGCCTTCGCGGTGAGCGGGTTGTCGCCGGTCACCATGACCGTACGGATACCCATCTCACGCAGCTGCGCAAAGCGTTCCGTCATACCGGGTTTCACGACATCGGACAGTTGGATCACGCCGAGCACGCGCGGAGTCTCGGCGTTGACTGCCACCACCAGCGGCGTACCACCGCCGTTCGAGATCTCGGCGACCCGCTCGGTCACCTCGACCGGCATGGCACCACCGAGCTTTGTCACCCAGCGCGCGACAGCGTCGGCGGCACCCTTGCGGTACTCGACGACGGGGCCAGGACCGGTGCGTACATCGATGCCGCTCATTCGCGTTTCCGCGGTGAAGGGCACGACCTCGAACTCGGGGTGCTCGTGACCACGCGTCGCGGCGAGCGCTTCCGCGTCGGCGGGCACCACATCGTGCTCGTCCAAACACAATTCGACGATGCTGCGCCCCTCGGGGGTGTCGTCGGCCAGACTGCAGCGGTAAGACACCTCGGCGAGCTCGGCCGTCGAAGTTCCCGGTCCGGGGAAGATCTCGGTGGCCCGGCGATTACCGAACGTGATGGTGCCGGTCTTGTCGAGCAGCAGGGTGTCGATGTCGCCCGCGGCTTCCACCGCACGCCCCGACATGGCGAGGACGTTGCGCTGCACGAGCCGGTCCATGCCCGCGATACCGATCGAGCTGAGCAGCGCGCCGATCGTCGTCGGAATCAGGCATACGAGCAGCGCGATCAGCTTGATCGCGTCGGGGCTCTGGCCCGCGTACTGCTGCATCGGACCGACCGCGACCACCGCGAGCAGGAAGATCAACGTCAGGCTCGCGAGCAGGATGTCAAGTGCGATCTCGTTGGGCGTCTTCTTGCGCGACGCACCCTCGACGAGCGCGATCATCCGGTCGACGAAACTCTCTCCGGGCGCGGCGGTGATCTTGACGACGATGCGGTCGCTGAGAACCACCGTGCCGCCGGTCACCGCGCAGCGGTCGCCGCCGGACTCGCGCACCACCGGGGCGGACTCGCCGGTGATGGCCGACTCGTCGACCGTCGCGATGCCGTCGACGACGTCTCCGTCGCCCGCGATCACCTCACCGGCCTCGACGACGATGAGGTCGCCGACCCGCAGGGCCGTTCCCGACACCTGCGAAATCGAACCGCTCTCGTCGAGTCGACGAGCCATGCTGTCGCGCTTGACTTTTCGCAGCGAATCCGCCTGCGCCCTACCTCGACCTTCCGCGACGGCCTCGGCCAGATTCGCGAAGAGCACGGTGAACCACAGCCACGCCGCGATCAGCCATGCGAACCACGACGGCCGCCAGATCGCGAGCACGGTGGTCACGATCGACCCGATGTACACGACGAACATGACCGGATTACGCGCCTGGTCGCGCGGGTTGAGTTTCCGCAGTGCCTGCGGAACCGACGTGATGAGCTGCCGAGGATCGAACGAGCCGCGCGAGACCAGTTGTGTCTCCTCACGCTGTTCGACCGCCGCCTCCTCGGGTGTCACGTCGGATTCGATGGTGTTGACGCTCACAGAAGTGCCTCCGCGATGGGTCCCAGCGCCATGGCCGGGAAGAAGGTGAGACCGGCGACGAGAAGGATCGTGCCGAGTAGCAGTGCGCCGAACAGCAGTCCGTGCGTGGGGAGATTGGCCTCGGCCCGGACGGCCTCCTGCCGCTCGAGGACCGCAACCACCCCGCTGTCCCCTCCGGTTGAGCCGTCCCCGCCGGTTGAGCCGTCCCCGCTGGTTGAGCTTGTCGAAACCCCGCTGGTCGAGCCATACCCGCTGGTCGAGCCTGTCGAGACCACCCCGCGCGGGCGTTGGCGGCTGAGCAGCCCCGCGAGCGCGAGCACGAACACGATCGGCAAGAACCGGCCGAGCAGCATCGCCATTCCGAGCGACGTCTGGAACCAGTCACTGGTGACCGTCAGCCCACCGAACGCGCTGCCGTTGTTGTTCGCTGCCGACGCGTACGCGTAGATCACCTCGGAGAATCCGTGGATCGATCCCGGAGTCCCCGGGTCGCCACTGTTTCCCTGGGCGTCGAGCGTCGAACCCATCGCAACGCTGACACCGACGCCGACCAGTACCAGAGCAGGCATGACCAGTACGTACAGCGCCGCCATGGTGATCTCGTTCTGGCCGATCTTCTTTCCGAGGAACTCCGGCGAGCGTCCGACGAGCAGACCGCCGACGAACACCGTGACCACAGCCATCATCAGGATTCCGTACAGACCGGTGCCGACGCCGCCAGGTGCGACCTCGCCGAGAAGCATGTTCCAGATCACCGCTCCACCACCGCCGGCAGACAGGCTGTCGTGAGCGGCATTGACTGCGCCCGTTGATGTTCCGGTTGTCGAGACCGCGAACAACGCACTTCCGGGAATACCGAAACGCTGTTCCTTGCCCTCCATCATCGCGCCGGCAGCCTGAGCGGCAAGACCGTTGGTGCGCGATTCGAAGGTCCACACGATCGCGAGCATCACACCCCAGATCGCCGCCATCACGCCGAGCAGCGTGAGGCCTTGACGTCGATCGCGCACCAGCGTGCCGTAGGTGCGTGTCAGACAGATCGGAATGATCAGGATCGCAAGGATTTCCACGATGTTGCTGAACGGCGTCGGATTCTCGAACGGATGCGCCGAGTTCGCCGACAGCGTACCGCCGCCGTTGGTTCCGAGTTCCTTTATCGCCTCCTGAGAAGCGAACGGCCCCACCATGCTTCGGGAAGGATCACCCGACATCGTCGTGAAGCCGAAGCCGCTGTGCCACGACTGCACCACACCCTGAGTCAGCAGCAGGATCGCGACGATCACACTGAGCGGCAGGAGAATACGGACGCACGTACGCGTCAGGTCGACCCAGAAGTTGCCGATCAGTCCGTCGCCGCGTCGATTCACCAACCCTCTGATGAGCGCGACGGCCACAGCCATGCCGACGGCGGCGGACACGAAGTTCTGCACGGCGAGTCCGAGCATCTGGGAAAGGTTGCTCATCACCACTTCTGGCGAATACGACTGCCAGTTGGTGTTGGTGGCAAACGAGATCGCGGTGTTGAACGCTGTCGCCGGATTCACACCTGCCTTGCCGTCCGACCAGGGCAACACGCCCTGCAGCCGCTGCAGCAGGTAGAGGAACAGAAACGAGATCAGCGAAAAGGCCAGTACCGCAAGCACGTAGCCGACCCACGTCTGTTCGCGCCGGGCGTCGACGCGAGCCAACGAGTAGATCGCGCGCTCGGGCAGCAGGTCGCGAGTGCTGCGGTACACGCGGGCCATGTAGTCGCCGAGCGGCACGTAGACGACTGCGAGAACCAGGACGACGAACGCCACCTGGAGCGCCCCCGCAAGGGATGAATTCACGGTCAGAACCTTTCCGGCTTGATCAGCGCGATCATGAGGTAGATCGCTGTCGCCGCCGACAGGACCAGCAGAACCACGTTCAACACTCCGTCTGCAGTCATCGGCCGATCCTCGCGTCAACGCCCCGGACCACCAGGACACATAGCGCGAAGCCGATCAACGCGGCGAGTACATAAAGCACATCGGCCACTTGTCACACACTCCTTGGCTGGGCATGCCGAACGTCGAGCTGGCGAACGGCGCACCACAGCTTCTGTCTAATTCATCTGTGTCGGAAGACCTCTTAACGCGTTCCATACGCGGCACCGGGGTTTGTTGACGCAACCTTCGCGCCGACCGACTCAGCCGTGCAGCGGGCCTCGTCAAAGGCGCGTCAAGATCTGCGATCACGGCGTCGAGAAGTCGTGAGGAATACGCTCTCCCGCGTGTGTAGGAGTTAGAACCGATCACATGAACGGGTCAGGATCGTCGCGCTGGGGATACGTCCAGGTCGGCTACGCGCGCCATTGGGTCTGCCATCGCATCGTCGTGTATCCGCCCGGCGCCAGCGAAGACGACGCGCGATGGCTGCGTGTGTGGCGGGCACTACCCTTCGTCGCAATCGCCACGGTGTTGACTTCCGCATTGATCGCGTCGTGGATGGGCGGCTTCGGGCTTGCTGGAATGCTGAGCGGAATGGTCGTCGCGTGTGCGGCGGTTGTGGTCGTCGGGCAGCGCACCCACCTGGTGCGCACGCAGACACGCACCCTGGAGGCGTGGACCGGTTACGGCGCCGACGCCACTGCCCGAGCTACCCGGCGGAGCATCTGCGACCTCGCCATCCTCCTGCGTGACGCCGATGATCGTCTCGCTTCAGGTGCGATCAGTCCTGTCGAACACGAAATGGTTTGGGCGCGTTGCTATCACGAGATTCCTGCTGCGCGGAGGCGTCGACTCAGCGCGGTGTGATCGCGATGCCGATCGTCCCGTCCTTGCCGCGACGGATCAGGCTCGCCTTGACGAGAACCCAACCGACGATGCCGTACTTCTTCGAGATCACACTGCGCGCGTGATCGGTACCGGCGGCGTCGAGGATCGTCGCGGTTCCGTCCACCGGTTGACCCCGGAGCTTCTTTCCACGGGCATCACACGCCTGGACGACGACGTGCGGGTCGCGTCGAATCCGCTTGACCTTCCACGAGTCGGTCTCAGTCCACATCACCAGCGACTCGCCGTCGTAGGCCGCCCACAGAGGCGACGCCACGGGCGTCCCGTCTTTGCGAAAAGTGGTGAGCTGCACGTACTTTGCATCGGTCGCTGCGTCGAACGGCTTATCTGTGGCCATACCCAACCCTACGTTGCTCAACCCACGCAGGGCTCGATCATGCGGCGCGCGCGAACAGCGACTGATCAGCAGCAGGTACGACGTAGGGCTGCGTGATCCCCGGCGACAGCACGCCGGCGTCGACGAGTGTCGCCCACGCGGTCACCTGGTTGGCCGAGAGCACCGGCTTGCCGAGTTCGGCTTCGAGTGCGCCGAGGACGTCGTAGGTCCAGAGGTTG
The DNA here is from genome assembly GCF_001665475.1 of Gordonia sp. 852002-51296_SCH5728562-b. Taxonomy (NCBI): domain Bacteria; kingdom Bacillati; phylum Actinomycetota; class Actinomycetes; order Mycobacteriales; family Gordoniaceae; genus Gordonia; species Gordonia sp. 852002-51296_SCH5728562-b. The sequence goes on from NZ_LZMI01000063.1 coordinate 67,119, forward strand.
GTGCAGGACACGAAGATCGCGTCGGCATCGGGGTGGTCGGCGCCTCGGATCAGATCGGCCGTCACCGAATCCGGAATGGTCCAGATGTCGTGGTCACGACCAAGTCCCGCCTGTGCCACCACGCTGCGTCCGGCTTGCGCGAGAAAATCGCACAGCAATCCGGTGAGCGCATTCGTATAGGGCGTCGCCACAGCGATCCGACTGATTCCCAACGCATCCAACGCACGCAACAGCGCTTCCGACGTCGTCACCGCGCGCTGCGCACCGGCACCCATCATGCAGTTGGAGAGTTCGACGGCCCCGGAGATGCCGTAGACAAAGCTGCCCGATGCACACGCGTACGCATATGCACTCGGCCGAACGGCCGAAATCGCGCGCACCGCCGCCGCGATCTCGGCGTGGTTGTTCAGGTCCTTGCACATGTCGACGTCGACCGGGGCGTCGATGAATCCGGTACGGGTGAAATGCAGCGAAACGCCGTCGGGCATCCAGCGCCACAGCTCGCGGTCGAGAGCCATATCGAACGGGCAGACGATCCCGATGCCAACCTGCTCGCCGGGGCCATCACACCACCCGAATTCGTACTCCATGCAGGCATGATGACACATTGTCGGATTGTTGACAGTTTGAGCGCGCAGGTCGCGCGCCTGCGGATCCGTCGTCTGGGTGGCGATGTTTCACAGCCGTTCTCCGCGCTGTCCGAATTGTCGTACCCACCCTGTAGCGTTGTGGTCAGATCGAACACACAAGCGATCACCGACACGCGGCAAAAAAAGGGGGGTGGCCATGACCGACATCATCGATGACA
>NZ_LZMI01000064.1:0-18448 GCF_001665475.1 Gordonia sp. 852002-51296_SCH5728562-b
ACCATGCACACCGACCTCTCCATCACCTGGACCAGCACCCGCACAGGCGAAACCATCACCACCTACCCACGCTGACCACCCAGCCGGGTGACACCGTCTCGGGGGCTACAGCCGGGGGCCGCGTGGGTCGTGTCCGTCTATGTCAGGCCGCGGCCTTGCTCGGGCGGCCGGGAGGGCGTTTGCGCGCGATGTGGCATCGGCGGTCATGCTGAAGAGGCTAAGAATTCAACCTCACTCGAAGTCAAGAGTCACTGCGGCGCCAGATAGTCGTCGATCGCTGCGGCCACAGTCGGCCGGGTCACGCAGTCGTAGGCGTGATCGTTGACAATGCCCGACGCCTGCATCAACGCGAACATCGTCGTCGGACCGACGAACTTCCAGCCGCGTTTCTTGAGGTCTTTTGAGAGTCTCGTCGAATCCTCGGACAGCGTCATCGAACCCGGAATATGTTCTGCCGCAGGCGCATACCGCCAGAAGAAGGATTCCAGCGATCCCTCGTCGTCGATGAGCTCACTCGCGCGTCGCGCGTTGTTGATCGCCGCTTCGATCTTCCCCCGATGACGAATGATCCCGGCGTCGCCGAGAAGACGTTCGACATCACGCTCGGTGAAGCGCGCGACCTTCTCGACGTCGAAACCTGAGAAAGCGGCCCGGAAGTTCTCGCGCTTGGTGAGGATCGTTCGCCAGCTCAGGCCGGACTGGAAGCCTTCGAGGCAGACCCGCTCGAACAGGGCGTTGTCGCCCGTGAGCGGAAATCCCCACTCCGTGTCGTGATAGGTCGTCTCGGGCTCGACCGCCGCCCAGGTGCAGCGCGACAAGCCATCGTCGCCAACGATCACGTCCACCATGTGCCCTGCCTCCCAGTCCGCCGCCGAGCGTATCGCGGGACTCCGACACGCTCGGCATGCCCAACCGCTTTACCGATACGGTGGATTACGTGAGCGACTACATCCTGAATTCACCGGGCACCTTCATCACCGATTCGCTCCGCGGATTCGTTGCCGCTCACCCCGACATCGTCTGGCAGTCAGACCCCGGTTTCCTGCACCTGCGCGAGCGCGACGGCGAGAGCAAGGTGGCCCTCGTCTCCGGCGGCGGGTCAGGTCACGAGCCCATGCACTCCGGAATGATCGGCACCGGCATGCTCGACGCCGCCTGCCCCGGACTGGTCTTCACCTCGCCCAACGCCCTGCAGATCGTCGGTGCGACGCGGTGGGCCGACCGCGGCGCAGGCGTGCTGCACATCGTGAAGAACTACACCGGCGACATCATGAACTTTCGCATCGCGCGGCATCTCGTGCGTGACGATATCGAGACCGACCACGTGGTCGTCGCAGACGACGTGGCGTCCGACTCCGCAACCGGCCCCGGTCGTCGCGGAACCGGAGCGACGATCCTGGTCGAGAAGATCTGTGGAGCCGCAGCAGCTCGCGGCGACGAGCTGGGTGCCGTTGCCGACATCGGTCGGCGCGTAGCGGACAACGCCCGCAGCATCTCGGTGGCCTACCACGCGTGCACCATGCCGTCGAAGTCGTCGCCGACCTTCGAGCTCGACGCCGACGAGATGGAATTCGGTGTGGGCATCCACGGCGAGGCCGGCCGTGAACGCACTGCCCGTGTCGGCGCCCGTGAGCTCGTCAATCGCATGGTCGACCCGCTGGTCGACGCCCTCTCACTTACCCACAGCGAAGAGGTGATCTGCCTGGTCAACGGCCTGGGCGCCGCACACCCACTCGAACTCGACCTCGTGTTCGGTGAGGTCGTCGCAGATCTGGACCGTCGTGGGATCTCCATAGCCCGGCCGATGGTCGGAACATTCGTCACAGCCCTCGACATGCGCGGCATCTCGATCACCCTGCTGCGCGCCGACGACGAGATCGTGTCGCTCTTCGACGCACCGACCACCGCGCCGGGATGGGCGGCCAATCCGTCACGGGGTACCGCGCCCTTGAGCGACACCACGTTCGCCGAGCCGTCGGACTCCGCGGACGACGGGGCCGAGAACGAATGGCTGACACGCTTCGTCCGGCACGTCCAGGAGTCGATCGACGACCTGACCGAGCTCGACCAGAAAGCGGGCGACGGCGATTTCGGTACCAACATGGAGGCCGCGCTGTCGCACTTCAGCCTCCCTGTGCGCGGTACCGACAGCCAGGTTCTCAGCGCGATCAGCACGTCGTATCTCGTCCGCTCCGGCGGGACATCCGGCGTCATCTTCGGCGTGCTCTTCCGTGAGTTGGCCCATGCGTTCTCCGAGACCGACGACGTCGAGGCCGCAATCCGCGAGGGCTCCTCGCGTGCGCTCGCAGAGATCCAGGATCTCGGGGGCGCCCAGGTCGGCGACAACACGATGGTCGACGCGCTCAGCCCGGCCGTCGACGCCTTGGAGAATGGCGACTCTCTGTCCGACGTCGCCGCGCAGGCGGCCGAAGGTGCCGAATCCACGCGTGACACGACCGCAACCAAGGGGCGCGCCAGCTACGTTGGCGAGAATGCGCGCGGCGTCGTCGACCCGGGTGCGCTCGTCGTGTCCTGGCTCTATCAAGCTCTGGCTGACGACTGACCCGTTCATAGACTGGAATCGTTTACCGATTGCGCCCTGTCCCGTTATCACTTCGTGACCGCGAGTTTCCTCGGTTTCGAGTTCGTCGCAATCCACTGTCGCCCCTGACGGTCCACGTGCGCGAGGACCTAGCGTTTACCCCACGTCGAGTAGTCGGCGCTGCGCACTTCGAACAGGAGCTCGACATGAGTGATTCAACGGGACACCTGTCTGCACTGCTCTCCCGGATCGCGGAGGGAGATGCGCGTGCCTTCGCCGCCTTCTACGACGAGACCAGCCACCGCGTCTACGGCATGGTTCTGCGCATTGTCCGAGACCGCGGTCTCAGCGAGGAGACCACCCAGGAGGTCTTCTTGACGGTCTGGCGGTCGGCGCACACCTTCGACCCGGAGTCGGGTTCACCGCTTGGATGGCTGATGACGCTCGCACATCGACGGGCCGTCGACCGGGTTCGCTCGGAGACCGCGGCGAAGCGTCGACTTCACGTCTACAGCACCGCCGAGCAGTCGACGCGGATCGAACACGATGTCGTGAGCGAATCGGCCGAGCGTCACGAAACTGTCCGCGAGGTGCGATCCCTGCTGTCACGGCTGACCGATCTGCAGCGCGAAGCGATCGAGCTCGCCTACTTCCACGGGATGACCTACCGCGAGGTGGCCGACGAACTCGGCGTCGCACTGCCCACCGCGAAGTCGCGTATCCGGCAGGCCCTCAAGCGTCTTGAGCCACACATCGCGGTTCCTGCCGCCTGAGAGAGGCCTCGGCAACAATTCATAGCCTGTCGCAGGCATGCCTCGATGCCTCGACAACCACTCGATGTCGGACACGTCAAAGGTTGCGATCTACTCGCCAACGACATCTGGAGACCAGTCCTAGCCGCGTAGCACCTGGGTCACGTGGCACCACCGATCAGCGAGTGGAGTCGTGAATCGATCTGTCCTGGAACGATTTCGACGACTTCAGGTATCACGACACCCTCGCGAACGAACGGATCGCGGGCAACTCGCGCGTCGAGAGCAGAGCGGGAGCCACCGGACACCACCACGGCCCCACCGACCCCCGGCACTGTTCCGGTGACCAAGAATCCGCCGTCACGAAGCCCGTCCGAGATCCACTGCTCGTGTTCGGCCATGAACCGGCTGGCACTGCTCTTGTTCTCCGAAAAACGTAACAGGACTATGAACATCAGTCACTCCTCCACAGGCGATTTGTCTAGTTCGGTGACAAGCCAACTCTTGATGTCGGACACCTCGCGGTCGACGAAACCCTGTTCCGCGAAACCCGCGCTGAGCACGGCGATTCCCTGACTGAAGGCGAGTAGGTGGATCGCGTTTCCCTTCGCGCGGCGACCGCAGCCCGCGGCGGCGAACTGCAGCGTCAACCAGTCGGCGAAAGCCGTGAGCAAGGCGGTGGCAGCGGGAGCGGCACCGTGGTTCAGCTTGGCCAATTCGACGACGAGTCCGCCTACAGGGCAACCGAACCGCTCGATGTCGCCACGATTACGCTGCACGATCTCTATGAACAACTCGAGACGTCGTCGCGGATCGTCCGACTCCGCCTCCCACCCGGCCAACATACGACGGGTGTCTGCGGCGCGTTTGTCGAGAACAGCATGGAGGAGATCGTCTTTGGTTCGGAAATGGTGGTAGAAGTTGCCGCGAGAGATCGAGACGACGTCGGCAATGTCTGCGAAAGACGTGTTCTCGAAGCCACTTTCATAAAAGAGCCGGTCGGCCGCAGCGACGATGCGGGCGCGAGTGCCGGTCGACGCAACCATGCTAGGACTCATGCCCTAGAAATATAGGACACCCGTCCTAGCGAGTCAACCGTGCGGCAGCGAACTCTCGGCGGCCCAGATGCGACGAAGCCCCAGAGCACGGGCCCTGGGGCTTCGTATCAGTGGACGTCAGCCGACGACGAGGGCGCCCCCATCCGCATCGACGTTGACCGGCACGACGTCGCCGTCGCGGACGTCACCGGCGAGCAACGCCCTGGCGAGCTTGTCACCGATGGCCTGCTGCACCAGGCGACGCAGCGGACGCGCACCGTAGAGCGGATCGAATCCCCGCTCGGCGAGCCATTCCTTGGCCTTGGGCGTGACCTGCAACTCGAGACGACGCTGTGCGAGTCGCTTCTGCAGCTGGCCGAGCTGGATGTCGACGATCGACACCAGTTCCTCCGGGCTCAGCGCGTCGAAGATCACGACGTCGTCGAGTCGATTGATGAACTCCGGCTTGAAGGCCGCGCGCACTGCCGCAATCACCTGGTCCTTGTCGCCGCCGGAACCGAGGTTCGACGTCAGGATGAGGATGGTGTTGCGGAAATCCACGGTGCGGCCCTGACCGTCGGTCAGGCGTCCTTCGTCCAGAACCTGCAGCAGGATGTCGAAGACGTCGGGGTGAGCCTTCTCGACCTCGTCGAAGAGGACCACCGTGTACGGACGACGCCGCACAGCCTCGGTCAACTGACCGCCCTGCTCGTAGCCGACGTAGCCGGGAGGGGCACCGACAAGCCTTGCGACGGCATGCTTTTCGCCGTACTCACTCATGTCGATGCGCACCATCGCGCGCTCGTCGTCGAACAGGAACTCCGCCAGCGCCTTGGCCAGCTCGGTCTTGCCGACACCGGTCGGTCCGAGGAACAGGAACGATCCCAGCGGCCGGTTCGGGTCGGCGACACCTGCGCGTGCACGCCGCACGGCATCGGAGACTGCGACGACGGCGTCCTTCTGACCGATGACGCGTTGTCCCAGTTCCTCTTCCATGCGCAGCAGCTTGGCGGTCTCACCCTCCAGCATTTTGCCTGCCGGGATGCCCGTCCACGCCGACACGACCTGTGCGACGTCGTCGGGGCCAACCTCCTCCTGCAGCATCACGTCTTCGTCGGGGTCGGTGCCGGTCTTCTCGATCGCGGCTTCCAACTCCTTCTCCAAGCCGGGAATCTTGCCGTAGCGCAGCTCGGCCGCGCGGCCGAGATCACCATCACGCTCAGCGCGATCCGCTTCTCCGCGAAGGCGTTCCAGCTCTTCCTTGGTGTCGCGAACGGCGTCGATGGCGGTCTTCTCCGACTGCCAGCGTGCAGAGAGCTCGTTGAGCTTCTCCTTCTGATCGGCCAGTTCCTGACGCAGCTTTTCCAGACGTTGCTTCGACGCCTCGTCGTGCTCCTTTTCGAGCGCGACTTCTTCGACCTCGAGGCGTCGGACGACACGCTCCACCTCGTCGATCTCGACGGGGCGCGAGTCGATCTCCATCCGCAGGCGCGACGCCGCCTCGTCGACGAGGTCGATGGCCTTGTCGGGCAGGAAGCGCGAGGTGATGTAGCGATCGGAAAGTGTTGCGGCAGCGACCAATGCGGAGTCGGTGATGCGTACACCGTGGTGCACCTCGTACCGTTCCTTCAGGCCACGCAGGATGCCGATCGCGTCTTCGACGCTCGGCTCGCCGACGTACACCTGCTGGAAACGACGCTCCAGTGCGGCGTCCTTCTCGATGTACTTGCGGTACTCCTCCAGGGTCGTGGCACCGACGAGTCGCAGCTCACCACGAGCAAGCATCGGCTTGATCATGTTGCCTGCATCCATGGCGGAATCGCCTGTGGCACCGGCACCCACGATGGTGTGCAGCTCGTCGATGAAGGTGATGACCTGGCCGGCCGATCCCTTGATCTCGTCGAGCACGGCCTTCAGCCGCTCCTCGAACTCGCCGCGGTACTTGGCGCCCGCGACCATCGATCCGAGGTCCAACGAGATAACTGTCTTGTTGCGCAACGACTCCGGCACGTCGCCTTCGACGATGCGCTGAGCAAGCCCCTCGACGATGGCGGTCTTGCCAACGCCTGGCTCACCGATCAACACCGGGTTGTTCTTGGTACGACGGCTGAGCACCTGCACCACCCGACGAATCTCGGAGTCGCGCCCGATGACCGGGTCGAGCTTGCCCTCACGGGCAGCCGCGGTCAGGTCGGTCGAGTACTTCTCCAGCGCCTGATACGTGGATTCGGGGTCCTCGGACGTCACGCGCGCGGTGCCACGGACGGCGACGAACGCCTCCTGCAGAGCCTGCGGGGTTGCGCCGTTGTCGTGCAGCAGCTTGGCGACATCGGAATCGCCCGTGGCGAGCCCGACGACGAGGTGCTCGGTGGAGACGTACTCGTCGTTGAGTTCGGACGCGAGCTGCTGAGCAGCGGTGATCGCCGCGATCGATTCGCGGGAAAGCTGCGGCTGGGAACTGGCACTCGACACCGTCGGCGCCCGGTCGACCATGGCCTGAGCCTGCGCCCGAACAGTCGACGGATTCACTCCCACCGCCTTGAGCAGCGGCGAAGCAATACCGTCGGACTGGTCCAGCAGCGCGACCAGGATGTGGGCCGGACGTACGTCGGGGTTACCAGCAGCGGCCGCCGCCTGCACAGCAGCGCTCAACGCCTGCTGCGTCTTGGTGGTCGGGGTGAAGCTGTCCACTTGGTGGTACCTCTTTCTCTACGTGTTCTTGCGTTCTTAAGTCTCCGTGGCTCAATTATGGCCACTCGAGTTGTTCAACGCACGTAGAGTTGAGTCTATTTCGCTCAGGTTTGTATATTGTGTGACGTGCATCACTGGTCATTCTCATGCTTTGGCAGAGAAGTGGCAGTTCCAACGTCGCCAGAGTGATGGCGTCGAGCGCTCCCCTGCGCGTGTGGTGCGGCAGTGGCCAGCAGGATGAGGCCGACACCGCAGGCGGCGACGATGAGCCATCCCGGGGCCAGCACCCCGGAAAGCTCGGCCGATCTGACATCGCTCGCCGGTGTCAACGCCGAGCCGAGCAATCCTCCGGCCACGGCGATACCGACGGCGGCACCGACCTGCCGGGCGGTCGACGTGATGCCGCCGGCCACACCGGCCCGCTCGGCCGGGAGACTGCTCACCGCGGTGTTGGTGATGGGCGCGTTCGCGAAACCGATACCGATCCCGAACAACGCGTACGCCACCAGCAGCAGCAGAACCGACACGCCACCGTCACCGACCAATGACCCGGTGGACATCCAAGCGAGCAAACCACCGGCGGCCATGAAGCCACCAGCGATGAACAGCGGCCTGCGCGGGCCCCTCGAAGCGACCATCCGGCCGGAGAGTGGTGCACAGACCGTCGCCCCCGCGGCTATGGGAAGGACGGCCAGGCCCGTTGCCATGGGCGCCCAGCCGCGTCCCACCTGGAGGTAGAACGTGGTGAACAACAGGGTCATCGAGATCGAGACAAATACCGCCAAGGCCCCGAGGACGGCCGCGGTGAACTCGGGTTGACCGAATGCCGAGAGGTCGATCAGCGGCGCGGAGCGGCGTGTCTCCACACCGATGAAGACACCCGCCACAACGACGAGACCCGCATAGATCGCCAGCATCGCCGACGCGGTCCACCCGACATGTGGCCCTTCGATGAGTGCGCCGACGCCGAGCGCGAGCAGGGCAATCAGCAGGAGCTGACCGGCCGGATCGAGACGCCGTGTCCGCACACCGTGCGACTCCGGCACCACCGTCAGCACAGCGACCAGGGCTACGAGCACCAGCGGTACGTTGATCCAGAACACCGACCGCCACTCGAAGTTGTGGAGCAGCACGCCACCGAGCACGGGCCCGGCGGCCATGCTCAGTCCGAATACCGACGCCCACACGCCGATCGCCCTGGCCCGTTCGCGCGGATCCGGCGTCGCCGCCACGACGATGGCCAACGCGACCGGACTCAGCATCGACGCTGCCACCCCCTGCAGCGCACGGGCCGCGATCAGCACACCCGCGTTCGGTGCCAGCGCGCACAACAGCGATGTCACACCGAACCCGATCAGCCCGATCAGGAACACCCGACGACGACCGAATCGGTCGGCGATGGCACCCGAGGTGATCAACAGGCTTGCGAACACGATCGTGTAGGCGTCCACGACCCACTCCAGTCCGCGGGCGCCGATCGTCAGACCGTCACCAATAGATGGCAGAGCAACATTGACGATCGTGGTGTCGAGCCCTACGAGGAACAGACTCGACGCGCACACCACGAGCACCAACCGGCGTCTGGATGCGCTGAGGACATCGGACTCGGCAGTGGACACAGGCGAACCCCCTTGGACCACTGTCTCGTGGCCTGGATGCGTGAACAGAACGACGTGAGTGTGCACGGGCCACATCAGCGATCCCCAGCGTTCTTGCAGAAACCGCAAACAATCCGGTCGTGCCACACACAGGCCGTCACACTTGAGCGGTGTACCGTGACGCACCGCCGACACCCGATGCCGATGTCACCGCGATCCTGGACGCCATCGGACCACGGTTGCGCAGGCTCCGACAGCAACGCCGGCTCTCCCTGGAATCGGTCGCGAACGACGCCGGACTCACTGCCAGCACGTTGTCACGTCTCGAGGTCGGCAAGCGACGGCCGACGCTGGACCTGCTCATCCCGCTGGCCGGGGTCTACCGCGTCTCACTGGACCAACTCATCGCCCCACCGCCCAGCGGCGATCCGCGGGTGCACCTGACGCCCTTCCGACACGACACCGGCAGCGTCGTCATCCCACTGACCGGCTATCCGGGACGGATTCAGGTGTTCAAGCAGGTACTCTCCCCTCGCGCACCGAAGCTCGTCACCCATCCGGGCTACGAATGGCTCTACGTCCTGGCCGGGACGCTACGCGTCATCGTCGCAGAGCGCGACGAGATACTCACGGCGGGCGAGGTCGCCGAATTCGATACCGCAGAACCCCACTGGTTTGGCCCGGCGGACAACTCAACCGTCGAGATCCTGCACTTGTTCGGACCGCACGGTGACCAGCCGGTGCGGTGGTCTGAAGGACTCACGCACCACCCGTAGGCGCCAAGCCCGCAACCACCATCGCACCGAGAGCTTGCGCACCCGACGCAAACGGCTCGGTACCGTCCTCGGTCAGCGTGTCATGCAACGCTTTCAGTCCGTCGAAGGCGCCGATCAAGGCGATGGCGACGCTCACCGAGTCGAGATCGGCCCGCACCTCCCCGCGCTCCTGGGCTTCGCCGACTACTGCGCCGACAAGATCGACCCATTCCTGGTTCACCTCGGCCACCCGTCGACGAACCGGACTGTCCTGTCCCAGGTCGGTGAGGTTACGGGTCAGTTTCGACACCGCCCACACCGTCGGGTCGTCTCGGTGAATGGTGAGCATCGTCGGCAGCAGCGCCTCCAGACGACGACCTGCGGGGACGCTCGACAAGGCGCTGCGCACTTTGCTGACCCACTCACGGTTCTTGTCCTCCAGGACCGCCAGCGCCAGCGACTCCTTGCTGTCGAAATGAAAATAGACGGCTCCCTTGGTGAGGCCGGTGGCGTCGACCAGTACTGACATCCGTGCGTTGTCGTAGCCCAGGTCGGCGAAGACCGTCGCTGCCGAATCGACGATGTGCGCTCGGGTACTCGCCCCCTTGGCCGTCGGTCCCGCAGGTCGTCCCACAGTCCTGCCTGACTGTCTGTTCGTCATCGGTACCCCTTCTTGCACATTCAGCTCCAATAGTTCATCATACATTTGTAATACCGCCCAGTCGGTTTATTTATTGAAGGAGAATCCATGTCCGACTTCGCAGACGCACTGTTGCGCGAAAAGACGGTGCTCGTCACCGGCGCGTCATCCGGGATCGGGCGCGCTTTTGCCCAGCGCGCATCCGCCCACGGCGCGCGACTGGTCCTGGTCGCTCGCCGCACCGACGTGCTGAACACGCTCGCCAAGGAACTACACGCATCGCACGGCACCGATGTGCGCGTGATCTCCGGTGATCTGTCCCGCCCCGGCGCCGGGACCACATTGTTCAATGACGTTGTCGCACAGGGCCTGAGTGTCGACGTCCTGGTGAACAATGCGGGAGTCGGCGCCCACGGGGATCTGGTGACGGCCAACTCAGCCGACATCGTCTCCCAGATCCAACTGAACGTGACCACCCTCGCCGAACTCACCACGTTGTTCCTGCCGGCGATGACGGCCGCAGGCAGCGGCACGGTGATCAACATCGCCAGTACCGCGGCGTTCCAGCCAATCCCCCACATGGCGGTCTACGGCGCGACGAAGGCGTTCGTCCTTTCCTTCACCAGGGCGCTGTGGGCAGAGACCAAGTCGACCGGCGTCCGCGTCATCGCCGTATGTCCAGGTGCCACAGATACAGAATTCTTCGACATCGTCGGCGAGGCCGCATCCGTGGGGCGGCGACGCACTCCCGACGACGTGGTGGACACGGCGTTGCGCGCCTTGCGTCGCCACCGACCCGATGTCGTCGACGGATTCTCCAACGCCGCAGTCGCCGCCCTGAGTACCCGACTGCCCGCCAGGGTCGCCATCGCGGCGGCCGAACGGTCCGTACGCCCCTGAAGCAAATGCCCAGGTTCCACCAACGATCGACTAACGAAAGAAGTACCAACACGTGTACATTCACGACTTTGCTGTAGCCGCAGCCGCCGCGGTGAACGCCCACGATCCTGCCGCGGTACTCACACTGTGGGCAGAACCCGCCGCCTACAACTCGCCCCTCACCGGACCCCAGGCCGGACTCGACGCATTGCGTTCGCGCGAAGAATCGCTCTTCGGTGCGTTCAGCGACCTCCGCGCCACCATCACGCCGCTGGGTCAGGAAGGACTCACCGGTGCGATGTTGGTGAGGTTCGACGGCACGCATGACGGCCTTTATGCGGGATTGCCTGCCACGGGCAACACGATCGCGCTGGAGATGGTCGCCATCGTCGACTTCGACGAGAACGGCAAAGTGGTCAGCGAACGTGTCATCCTCGACACCGCCGATGTCGCAGCCCAGCTGACCCCATTGAGCTGAATTCTTCTCGTCCCCCCAGCCGCCATCCGAAGGCGGCCGATCACGCTCGAAGACGAGAGCCGATACAGTCGCTGCGACCCGGCGTCGACGATCGATTCCAAACGACGTCGCTATTCGCGACATGAACTGCGCCACGCACATCACCAGGCCGCGGTAGCCTGCCTCTACCAGCGGCACGAGTCGCGCGACGGTGCTCCCCGATCGCCAAATGTGTGTCGAGTCGAAAGATGTGGGTGCTGCAGCACCCACATCTTCACGTAAGACACACATCTACAGCCCCCTCGGCCCACGGGGCCACTCAGTGTCTCCACAGCGACGAGCGGGCACACTGTGTTCGGAGAAGAGGGCGGTGAAGGTGGCGTGCGCATCCTTGTAGTCGACGACGACCATAACGTCGCCGAGACAGTCCGCAGGATGATGGTGGCCGAGGGCTGGGTGGTCGACGTCGTGCACGACGGTGCGCTCGGCCTGGAGAAGGCCACCTCCGAGCGCTTCGATGTGATCGTGCTCGACATCATGATGCCGGGTCTCAATGGATACGAGGTCGTGCGGTCGCTACGGCGTTCCCAGGTGTGGACACCCGTGTTGATGCTGACGGCCAAGGACGGCGAGTACGACCAGGCCGACGCCTTCGATTTCGGCGCTGACGACTATCTGACCAAGCCGTTCTCGTTCATCGTGTTGATCGCGCGCATGCGTGCTCTTGCCCGCCGTGGTGCACCCGAGCGACCAGCGGTGCTCACCGCCGGCACCCTGTCTCTCGACCCGGCAGCCCACGTCGCCGCCCGCGGCGAGACAGAACTCACCCTCACGCCAAGGGAATTCAGCATGCTGGAGTTCCTGATGCGCCACAAAGGTGAGGTGGTGACCCGAGCCGAGATTCTCGACTCCGTCTGGGACGTGAACTATCGCGGCGACGAGAACATCGTCGAGGTCTATGTGAGCTATCTCCGCAAGAGAATCGATACCCCGTTCGGGTGCAAGGCAATTCAGACGGTGCGCGGGGTCGGATACCGCCTGGCGGCTAACGGAGGCAGCTAGGCACGTAAAGGCTAGTCCAAACCCTGCTCGACGCTCATCCGAAAGCCGACTGCCGCTCCCCCACCATCGGCGTCCGTGATCACCACGGTCCCCCCGTGGGCGCGGACGATCTCCGAGACAATGGCCAGTCCGAGACCTGAACCGCCTGATCCGCGCTGCCGCGAGGCGTCGAGGCGCACGAACCGCTCTGTGACACGGGCTTTGTCGTCGTGAGGGATACCGTCACCGTCGTCGGCAACCATGATCGTGACCGTGGCATCCGCGACGTCTCTCGACATCGTCACCGACAGGCGGCTCGAGGCGTGACGGGCAGCATTGTCGGCGATGTTGCGCAACGCGCGTGCAAGCTTGTCTGCATCACCGCAAACCCGAGCGGCAACGATTCGTGCGTCGACGACGTGATCGGTCATCGCTTCGAGTCGGGTGACTTCTGCACTGACGATCTCGTCGAGATCGACGTCATCGAGAAGTAGTGGCACTCCGCTTTCATCTGCCCGGGCAAGGAGCAGGAGATCGGCAACCATCTGTTGCAGGCGCAGAGCGTCTGGGAGCATCACGGAATCGACCGTGGCGGGGTCGATGGGCTGGCGTTTGACACTCGAAAGGTCAAGCAGCCCAACAAGTGTGGTCAGTGGACTGTTCAGCTCGTGTGACGCATCGTTGACAAATTGCAGCTGCTGCGTTCGTGACACCTCGATACGGGCGAGCATCTCGTTCATGGTGACGGCCAGCGCAGAAACCTCGTCGCCCGTTGCGGGTACCGGGACCCGTTGGGTGAGGTCACCGCCCGAGATCTCCTCGACGCGTTCGCGGATGTCGTCGACGGGGCGCAGCGCGCGTCCCACGAAAACGTAAGTGAGGAAGGCCATTCCGACAACGACGAATGGAAAGACGATGGAGCACAGTATCCCTAGTGCGACAACGGTGGCGTTGATGGGCGCCTCCTCCGCGCCGACCTGGATGGTGAAAACTCCTTCGGGCGTCTTGACCCCGTAGGCGCTCGCTTGGAATTCCTGCTCGGTGTCGGTGGCGTGCGCGCCGTGAATCGTCAACCGCTGCCCGGCGGCCAACGGAGGCGACATCGGTTGCGAGTAGACGGGTTTGTTGACCAACCTCAGAGCACCCGACTCGTCGGTGATCTGTACGACCGCAATGTTCTGACCGCTCGCGAGCAGCGCCTGGTCGAGACCCCCGACCCCTTCAGCCGACAACGAGCTCGCGATCTGCTCTGCGCGCGCGAACGTGGCGGCATCGGCACTCCGCAGCAACACGTGATGCAGTGCTTCGACCATCACCACTGCCGCGATTGCCAACGCGCATGCGACGAGACCGGTCGCGAGAAGCGTGAGGCGCATGCGTACAGGACGAGTCCAGCCGACAAGTCGACCGAGAATCGTCCTTGCACGCTGATACACCCTCTGAAGCCTAGTCGGCAGTGCGTATCCGTAATGGCGCTACTCAGCGTCCCCTAAGCTTCCACAGGCAAGGATGCCCCACATGTGTGTCGGTCCTCCCGAGTCGGCAGACGGAGCCGCTCGTGAACGCTGACCACACCGTCGTCCATCTCGGTCCAGCCCTGGCAATTGCCGTCGCGGTGCTCGCCGTGATCGCGATCGCCGTCAACCGATACAACGATCGCGCACTCGCCGCAGCGACCGCACGGGCCGCGATCCGCGCAGTCTGCCAATTAGCTGCTTTGGCAGCAGTATTGGCGCTCGTCATCCACTCGCTGTGGGCATCGGCAGTGTTCGTGGTCGTCATGGCGATCACCGCTGCGGCAACCTCGGCAGGCCGCGTGTCAGCACACCGCGCCGGCGTGCGGAAGACAATCCTGTGCCTCGTCCCGGTATCAGCCAGCACAATCCTGATCGTCGTGACACTGGTTGCTGTGGACGTGCTACCCGCCACCGGAATCGCGATCATCCCGACCGCCGGAATCATGTTCGGGGGTGCGATGAATACGACGTCGATCGCCGGCAAGCGTGCGCATGATGAACTCCGCACTCGGCACGGCGAGGTCGAAGCCGCACTGTCACTGGGATTCTTGTCGCGCGATGCCCGACTGGAGATCATCAGACCCACCGCCGCAACAGCGTTGATTCCCGGACTGGATCAGACCCGCTCCGTTGGCCTCGTCACCATTCCAGGCGCATTCGTCGGCATGGTTCTCGGTGGAGCCTCGACCACAGCAGCGGCGATCATGCAACTCTTCGTCTTGATTTCGTTGCTGGCTGTGAGTGCAGTCGCCGCACTGGTCACTGTCGAAATGGTTTCCCGAGACCTTCTCTGACAGAGGCGAAGGTGGGATGCCACCGGCCTCTACGATCAGTGATGGGCAGAAAACCACTCCGCATACTCGGTGGCCCATACACCAGCCAGGTGTTCTGCCTGCCGCGCCGCGGAGGCTCCGTCGGATATGCCATCACCGTCGACTGCCAGGATCACCGCGACGGCGCCGAGAACCAGCAGGATCGACACGATCAGGGCATTGCGCCCTTGTCGAGCCCTCTTCATGCTTCTGTATCCGTTGTCCATTGCTCGCCGCCTCCTGGTCTTCAGTTGCTCGCGACGTGTGTGTTGTCACCTCTCGGCGAAGTCCTCGTCTGGTTCGGACAATGGCCACGTCGAGACGTCCACTCCGCCATGGCCACTTCGACGACGGGGAGCACGAGTAGCGTTGCAGCGCAGGCGACAACAACGGCAGCTACCACATCTGAGATCCAATGGACACCGAGATACAGGCGCATTGCGCAGACGAACACAACCGCGACGATCGCGCACACCCACAACGCAGTGCGAGCACTACCGCCCGCCGACCGTGCTCCGAGGGACGCTACGGCGACCACCAGTGCAGCAGTCCCAGCCACGTGGCCAGAGGGAAACGAATAGGTGGTTTCCAATACGCCCACCTGGTCTATGACCGGCGGGCGCGGGCGCGCAGCCAGCACTTTCAACGTCGCACACAGCGCCCCCGCGCTTGCGACTGTGGCAACCAACATGACGGCACGTAGGACACTCGCATCGCGCACCAACAGAATGATCGCCGCCAGAGCAGTCCAGACGGCAACCGCACACGGGCTGAAAACCTGCACCGCGACGTCGAGGACCAAGGTCCGGTAAGGCGTATGAAGTCTTGTCGTCGCCGACATAATCGTCGTGTCGATGGGCAGTGGGCCGCCGCCCGAGATGCGCAGGGCGACACCCGCACCCGCAAGGGCAAGAACTAACGCTGATCCGCCAGAAACGCGAATGTAGCTCGACATGATGTCACTATTGATCAGCAGCCCTGTGGAGATGCTGAGTCACGCTGAGTGCAAAAGTTATCTAGTACACGGTTCATCAGCCGTCGCCGCTCGACGAAGCCGCGGGCCATCTCAACGGCCGCTGAGATTCTTAACCGGCGCTGAGTCCGATTCGCAGGCATGCCGCGACCTCAATACTGTTGACTGCGTCGGTGATTCGACGCAGTCGCGGAGTCCTTCAATCACCCTTCGTATGTGCGGCTTTCGCGATGACGCGCGAGCGCGTCACACTTCCGGAAACCCACGATAGGAATCTCTATGTCAGAGTCCTCTCACGACGCTTCGGCGTCGGTGACGCCTACCGAAGCGAAGTTGCCGAGCCGCGTTCGCACCGGCCTGAACGAGCGACTGGCCATCAAAGTACCCGCGATCGGTGTCATGTTCTGGGTTGTCAAGATCGTGACGACCGGTATGGGAGAGGCGATGTCGGACTATCTGGCGACATTCGGGCTTGCGGTTCCCGTTGTCGTGGGCGTCGTCTGGATGGGTATGAGCTTGTGGCTACAGCTACGGTCGCGCGCCTACCACGCACCCACCTATTGGTTCGCGGTAGCGGGCGTGGCGGTGTTCGGTACGGTCGTTGCCGACGGGCTGCACGTCGTCGGACTGTCCACAACAGAAACAAGTCTCGGCTACGCGTTCGCACTCGGACTGTGGATGACCCTGTGGTACCGGACCGAACACACGCTCGACATCCACGAAGTCACCACGCGCCGCAGAGAGATCTTCTACTGGGGCACAGTCCTGTTGACCTTCGCACTCGGAACGGCGTTGGGCGACTGGAGCGCATTCTTCCTCGGATTGGGATTCGCCGGCTCCATCGTGCTCTACGCATGCCTCATGGTTGTGCCAGGCGTGTGCTGGAAGTATCTCCACCTCAATGCCGTCGCCGCCTTCTGGACCGCGTACGTGCTCACCCGCCCGCTTGGTGCCTCGGTGGCTGATTGGCTCGGCAAGCCGCAACCGATCGGACTGGGTTTCGGCGACGGTGTCGTCGCCATCGGATCGCTCGTCCTCGCGACCATCCTCGTCGCATTCCTCTGGCGCACCGGGTCCGACGACCCCGACAATTCCGCACCTCGTCCCCGGTCGCTCCGGCGCACACTCAGGATCTCCTAAGCTCACCCCCGGCATCATGCTCGCTGATGACAACACAGGTTACGGCGACCGTCGCAAACTACCTTCGCACCATCTTCGACCTTGAGGAAGATCGTGCGGAGGTTCGTCGCGCACGCATCGCCGAACGCACAGGGAATAGCAAAGCAGCTGTCGCCCAGATGCTTCGGAGAATGAGAGATCAAGGATTGCTCGACTTTGCCGACGAGCGGCTCGTGGTTCCCACCAGGGCGGGGCGCGATCTCGGCGTCGCTTTGACCAGGCGACACCGACTTGCCGAGAGGTTGCTCGTCGACGTCGTCGGCCTGCCTCGCCTACAGGCTCACCGAGTTGCGTCGGGCTGGGAGCTGTCCATGGACGAAGCCACCGAGATACAACTCATGCACCTCTTGCGGTACCCAACCACCGATGCCTGGGGAAATCCGATACCCGCGCTCTGGCAACTGGGCTTTCACGACAGCCCGATCCTGCTACCCGGCCTCCCACTGTCCGAAGCTGTACGCGACGCAGGTCCCGTCAGACTATCGGTGCAAGCCTTTTCCGAGCATCTACTCAACGCCGAATCCGCCGTCACACGTCTGATCGAGGCCGGCATCCAACCGGGCGCAACCATCGTTGCCAGAAGGCAGGGCGCCGCCGTGTGCGTATCCGGCAACGAATCAGTGGAGCTGCCAACACAATTGACGGCCTCGATTCGTGTCACGCTGCTCGGCGCCGCGGACACGGACGCACAGACCCACTGATCGTGGCGGTCGCGCGACCTTCTCCCGACCGACAACTTGTGTGTCGAATCGAAGGATGTGTGTGCTGCAGCACCCACATCCTGACGCAAGACACACGTTCTCTGCACACCGTCGACCCACACCTGCTCACGTATGCAGTGTGCGGCCCGCCCAGTACTCCTTACGAACCTCCCGCTTCAGGATCTTGCCGGTGGAGTTTCGCGGCAACGCGCTCACGAAGTCGACGGTCTTCGGGATCTTGTAGCCCGCCAGCCGGCCGCGGCAGTAGTCGATGAGCTCATCCTCTGTGACGGCTCTGTCGGCGTTCAGCACAACCACGGCTTTCACCGATTCGCCCCACTTGTCGTCCGGAACACCGATCACCGCAACGTCGGCGACCGCCTCGTGTTCGACCACGACACGCTCAACCTCGACGGGGTACACGTTCTCGCCGCCCGTGATGATCATGTCTTTGACGCGGTCAGAGATGAAGATATAACCGTCGGGATCCATATGCCCGGCATCCACTGTACGCAACCAGTCGCCCACCAGAGTCTCTGCGGTCGCCTGCGGATTACGCCAGTACCCGAGCATGTGCTGCTGAGACTTCGTCCAGATTTCACCCACGGTGTTCGGTGGAAGCGTATTGCCCTCGGGATCAACTACTTTGACGATGTTCCCCGGCAGTGCCCGACCCGCCGAGACCAATCGCTCGGGATGCGTCGCATCGCGATGATCAGCCGGAGTGAGAACGCTGAACACTCCCGACATCTCCGTCATCCCGTACACCTGATAGAAGTCGACGTCCGGCCAGGCTTTTAGCCTCGATCCACCGATTCGTATTCGTTTGGGCGGTGAGGGATAGACGAAATGCCCTGTCTGAGTGACAGAATGG
>NZ_LZMI01000065.1:0-116501 GCF_001665475.1 Gordonia sp. 852002-51296_SCH5728562-b
ACCATCCACACCGACCTCTCCATCACCTGGACCAGCACCCGCACAGGCGAAACCATCACCACCTACCCACGCTGACCGAGTCTTCCTGTGGCGGCGTGCTTTGCGCGATGATGTGGTGATCAAACAAGGAGCATCTGGAGTTCGCTCTACACGGCTGTCGTATGTCTGACCATGCTGCATCACGTGCCATCGACAGAACTCCAGGACGCGATCTTCGCGGAGGCGCGTCGACTCGTGACCGCGGACGGCATCTTCCGGGCGACGTCGAGGTGGAGACGAACGAGTGGGCGGTCTGCTTTCGCGCGCGACCCTGACCGCGCGTCCCTGACGGTGACCCACGCACCAGGTCGCAGGTCACCAGAACGCAACGCGGCCCCCGCCATCTGCGACGTCGTGTCGCATGAGGCGGGGGCCGCGTGGGTCGTGTCCGTCCATGTCAGGCCGCGGTCTTGCGCGGGCGGCCGCGGGGGCGCTTGCGCGCGATCACAGCACCACGCTCGAAGATCTCGCCGCCCCAGACGCCCCAGGGCTCGGCACGATCAAGCGCAGCCTGCAGGCACTGCGCCCGCAGCGGGCAGTCGGCGCACATGGCCTTGGCACGCTCGAGGTCACGGGGGTCTTCGGCGAACCACAGGTCGGCGTCGGCTTCCTGGCACGGAAGGGTCGAAGCGGTCAGTGCCGGTGCGGCACTCAGCGCGTTCCCGGCAGCGACCTCACGGTCCGCCGAGATACAGGACTCCAGAACACATTCGACGGTCATCTGGTACTCCACATCTGTTCGAGGTTGGTCATCGTCTGTGGCGATGGCCCTCGGCCTCGACGTGATGGGAGTCGCCGATCCACTGGTGTGGTGGTTCGGTGATCCGTCACGAGAAAGGCCACGGGTCGCCTTGTGCGATTCACCCGTGGCCGTTGTGGCTGTCGAAACCCTCCTACGTGGAGAGATCCCGAGTCAGTACGGGGAACCGCTGCATCGCTCGCTTCGCTGCGGCAGTGCTCGCTACCGGTGCTGCCGGTGGGAAACCGGTGGCACCGAGACACGGTGCGGGCTGCAGGTCTGCAGCACGCCAGGCGTGGTCACTGACGGCGTATGCGCGCGGCGCATGGTGCGTGATGCGATGAGCATCTGGCATCGCTGCGATCGATTCGAAGAACACAGCAGCTGCCGCATCGTCGACGATCGTCTTCGCAATCACGATTGCGTTGGCGATTCCGTTCACTGATCCACTCCTTTCGGTCTCGATGGTTTCGCGAGGGGTCGTGGCACACATGAATGTGCCGGTGACCTTCCCGTGCTGACGCGAACCAGACTATTCGGTTCGCCGTGGAGCGCACAACCTATTTTTGACCTGCGGTTTTGACGATTTCGATGACCTCTTCGCCGTATTCGTTGAGCTTGGCGGCACCGATGCCCGAGATCGACACCAGCGCAGCAGAATCCGTCGGCCGCTGCTCTGCGATCGCGAGCAATGTCTTGTCGGAGAAGACGACAAAGGCGGGAACCTTCTTCGAGTCCGCCCGGGTGCGGCGCCACTCCTTGAGCGCCACGAGCAGGCCCTCATCGAGATCCGACGGACAATCGGCGCACCGGCCGAGCAGAGTTGCAGTCGAATCGAGCAACCGCGACCCGCACACCCGGCACGTCGGGCCCTTTCGCGGTGCTCGCTTCGACGCCGGCGCGATACGCGACGCGGGCGAGTCGTCGGGCACGAGGTCGGAGAGGAATCGCGAACGACGTCGCGCACGACCACCCTCGTTGCGGGCGATCGCCCACGAGATGTGGAGGTGTTCGCGGGCTCTGGTGACGCCGACGTAGAAGAGTCGACGCTCCTCCTCGACGTCGTCGAACGATCCCTTGATGGCCTGACTGATCGGCAGCGATCCCTCTGTCAGTCCCACGAGGAACACCGCATCCCATTCCAAACCCTTCGCCGCGTGCAGCGATGACAGCGTGACGCCCTGGACGGTCGGTGGGTGCCGAGCCTGCGACCGTGCGTCGAGTTCTGCGACGAGTTCGGGCAGTGTCAGGGCGGGGTTGTCGGCAAGCATGTCGTCGGCAAGCCCGGATAGCGCACGCAACGACTGCCAACGGGCCTTCGCCTGTGCACCGGTCGGCTCGTCGTCGGACATGCCGAGCTCGCCGAGGACCGATCGCACCACCGTGGTGAGTTCGACGTCGTCGCGGATTCCCCGCTGCGCCACGAGCGAGAGCTGCCGCATGGCCTGACGGACCTCGGCCCTGGTGAAGAACGCCTCGCCGCCACGCACCTGGTACGGGATGCCCGCTTCGGTAAGCGCCTGCTCGTGATTCTCCGACTGTGCGTTTATCCGGTAGAGAATTGCGATCTCGGAGGCGGGTATGCCCGAGTTCATCAGACGCTTGATGGCCGACGCCACGGCCGACGCCTCGCTCGGCTCGTCGTCGTATTCGGCGAACTCGGGTTCAGGGCCGGCGTCGCGCTGTCCGATCAGTTGCAGTCTTGTCCCGGCGATCCGTCCGCGCGCGGCCCCGATCACCCGATTGGCGAGGCTGACCACCTGCGGCGTCGACCGATAATCGCGTTCGAGGCGCACGAGCGTGGCGTCGGGAAATCGGCGGCCGAAATCGAGAAGGTACTTCGGCGTGGCGCCGGTGAACGTGTAGATCGTCTGGTTGGCGTCGCCGACCACGGTCAGGTCGTCGCGGGGACCAAGCCAGGCGTCGAGCAGACCCTGCTGCACCGCCGTCACGTCCTGGTACTCGTCGACGACGAAACACCGGTAGCGCGAACGGAATTCGTCGGCAAGCCCGGCGTCGGACTCGATGATCGTCGTCATGTAGATGAGGAGGTCGTCGAAGTCGAGGAGGCGGTCGCCGTCTGGTGAGACCTTGGCGTCCTCGTAGGCGGCAAACGCCTTGGCGACCTGCGCGGCGGGTGCGGGCGTCTCTCTGGTGGCACGAGTGACGGCAGCGACGTAGTCCTCGGGTCCGATGAGCGAGGCCTTTGCCCACTCGATCTCTGACATCAGGTCGCGCACGGTGTCGGTGGAACTGTCGAGTCCGGCCTTGCGTGCCGCACGTCCGACAAGTGGGAACTTGTTGTCGAGCAGCTCCCACGACGCACTGCCGAACGCGCGCGGCCAGAAGTAGCGGAGCTGGCGCATGGCCGCAGCGTGGAACGTCTGCGCCAACACGCTTGGACCGCTGACGCCAACGCCGAGCGACCTCAGCCTGCCGCGCATCTCCCCCGCAGCCCGCGCCGTGAACGTCACGGCGAGCACCTGACCGGGATTGACCTGCCCCTGATCGATCAGATAAGCGATGCGTCGCGTGATGGTGCGTGTCTTGCCGGTACCCGCACCCGCCAGCACACACACCGGACCGCGCGGCGCGAGGACTGCGGCCCGCTGCTCGGGGTCGAGTCCGTCGAGGATGCTGCGGTCACGTGCGGCGCGGGGCGGTGAGGGGCTGTCGGACACGGGTTCCACTATGGCACCCCCATACGACGCCGCCGCGAGCCCGCTCGCCG
This sequence comes from Gordonia sp. 852002-51296_SCH5728562-b, assembly GCF_001665475.1. Taxonomy (NCBI): domain Bacteria; kingdom Bacillati; phylum Actinomycetota; class Actinomycetes; order Mycobacteriales; family Gordoniaceae; genus Gordonia; species Gordonia sp. 852002-51296_SCH5728562-b. Next base: position 3,510 of record NZ_LZMI01000065.1, read on the forward strand.
CTGTCCACAAGCGCGCCACACCTCACCGTCGAGGACAGGCCGGGAACACGCGCCGACGAGTTCGTGTTGTGGATGCCATGAGCGAGACATCTGAAAACCAGACCCCCGCCGCGCTGACGATGTACACCACGTCGTGGTGCGGCTACTGCGCGCGACTCAAGACGGCCCTACGCAGCTCGGGCCTCGAGTGGACCGAGATCGACATCGAGCGCAACCCCGACGCCGCCGAGTTCGTCGGCAGCGTCAACGGTGGCAACCACGTGGTTCCGACAGTCCAGTACGCCGACGGCACGACCGCCACGAACCCGTCGATCACCGACGTCAAGAAGAAGCTCGGCGTCTGAGACAGACCCGGTCAGGCGGGCGTGCGCGCCCAGGCCTCGACCAGCGCCCGCGCGATGGAGATCGAGCCGGGCAGCAGGAGCCGAGGGGCGTCCTCGCCGTCGGCCCCAGCACCTCCGGCATTGTCGGGTTCGGGCATGCCCCGCAGCCATTCGTCGCCACGGTCGAGGGCCTCGAGCACCTCGGTGCGCGTGAACCATTGCGCGTCGCCGATCTCGCCGTCGAGAAACTGGAGCGGCTCGTCGGGGTCGCCGAGCGCGGAGAAGCCGAGCATCAGTGATCTGGGGAATGGCCACGGCTGAGATCCCAGGTAGCGCGGCTCGCTCACGGTGATCCCGACCTCTTCGTGGACCTCACGGATCACGCACTGCTCCAACGACTCTCCCGGTTCGACGAAGCCCGCGAGCGTCGAGTACCACCGATCGGGCCAGACGGCCTGGCGTCCGAGCAGGATTCGGTCGGCGCCGTCGTGGACGACGGTGATGATCGCGGGGTCGGTGCGCGGGAACTCGTCGACGCCGGTCTCCGGATTTCGACGTACCCAACCGCCACGCGCAGGGACGGTGGGCGAGCCATTAACCGGCGAAAACCGGGCTGTCGCATGCCAATTCAAGATGCCGAGCGCGGTGGCGAGGAGTCCGGCCTCGTCGGCGTCGAGTCGGGAGGCTCCACGTCGAGGATCGGCGGTCTTGCCATCGAGTCCTTCGACCCTGATCGTCCACAGGTCGGTGTCGGTGTGTGCGAGGAAGACCGCGTCGGCCGGCGGCTCGTCTCCGAACTCCGAACTGCTGACCCACCGCAGCGCCCCGTCTGGCTCAACGGGATAGCGACCGCCCGTATCGATGCGAAGTACGCGCGCAGTCGGCCAGCCTGCGAGCATACGGTCGGGTTCGTCGCGGACCTCGTCGGCACGGTTGAACGTGCCCCGGGACAGCAGCGGCGGTTGGTCGAAGACAAAGGCGCCCATGAAGACTGTTCTACCCCGACTCACTCGCCGGTGGCGAACCTCAGTCGCCCGCGCCCTTGCGGACGTACAGCAGGCGGTCGCCTGCCTCGATCTGCTCGACCTCGCTGTCGTCGACACGGTGCAGCACACCGTTACGCAGCACGCCGAGGACGATGTCGCGGGTGTGGGCGGGTGAGCCACCCGTTTCCGTCGGATCGACTTCGCGTTCGGCGATTGCATACCCCGCGTCGGGAGTCAGCAGGTCTTCGATCACCTCGACGACCGACGGAGTCATGGTCGCGATACCGAGGAGCCTGCCCGCCGTCTCCGACGACACGACCACCGAGTTCGCACCCGACTGCCGCATCAGGTGCGTGTTCTCCGACTCCCGGATCGACGCGACGATCTTCGCGCGCGGGTTGAGTTCGCGCGCCGTGAGCGTGGCGAGAACGGCGGTGTCGTCGCGATTGGCGGCCACGACGATGCTGGCGGCGTGCGCGACACCGGCCAGCCGCAGCACATCGGACTTGGTGGCGTCTCCGCGGACGGTCACGAGACCGTCGGCCTCCGCATGCTCGAGGACTCCCGGATTGTTGTCGACGACGACGATCTCGGCCGGCTTGATGCCGTCGCCGATCATCGCGTCGACCGCGGTGCGACCCTTGGTGCCGTACCCGATGACGACGGTGTGGTTGCGCAAGTTGTTCCTCCAGCGCTGGATTTTGAGAGCTTGGCGGGACCGCTCGGTGAGCACCTCGAGCGTCGTTCCGATCAACACGATCAGGAACAGCACGCGCAGCGGGGTGATGATCAGCAGGTTGATCAGTCGGGCCGACGGAGTGAACGGTGTGATGTCGCCGTAACCGGTGGTCGACAGCGTCACGGCCGAGTAGTACATCGCGTCGAGAAACGAGAGCGGGTTCTCCTGGACGTCGCGGTATCCGCTGCGGTCGACGTAGACGAGAACGGCCGTGAAGAACAGCGCGACTACCGCGAAGATGACCCGACGCCCGATGGCGCGAGCCGGACTCTGCTTGAGCTCCGGAATACGGACGACGCCGACGAGCGCGTAGTCGGGGCCGTCGGACAGCTCCTCGCCCCGCCATCGACGTCGGAATCCGCGTCCGCGCATCAGCCGAACCACTTTTGCTTCACAGGGTGTGAATCTAATGCATCCGGGAGGTGTATCACTGATCCGACTCTCGCGCGAGCAGCGCGACGAGATCGTCATGGTCGGGCAACACCTCGGGCTCGAGCGTGTAGTTGTGCCGAACGTAGTGGAACGCAGCGCTCACCCGCTCCACCGGAACACCTGCGAGCTGCGCCCACGCGATCCGGTACGCCGCGAGCTGAATGTCGACGGATTCTCGTTGCGCGCCACCGACGGTCGAGCCCTTCGAGGCCCCGTCACGCCGACCACCGGGTACCGCACCCGTCTTCCAGTCGACGACGACCCACGAGCCGTCGGGCTCGGCGAACACCGCGTCGATCCGGCCGCGGATCACCGTGTCGCCGATGACCGTCTCGAACGGGACCTCGACCTCGCTGGGATTCCGCGACGCCCACTTCGACGCCAGGAACGCCTCGCGCAGCGCGTCGAGATCGGCGTCGGGCGAGGCCGACGAGTCGGCGGCACCCGGTAGTTCGTCGATATCGAGCAGCCGCGTCGCACCGAACCACCGCTCCACCCATGCGTGGAAAGCGGTACCGCGGCGTGCCGTCGGATTGGGCCGAAACGGCGTCGGACGGCGGAGTCGCCGTGCGAATTCCCTTTCGTCCGCGTCGAGTTCGACGAGTTGGCTGACCGACAGGTGCGTCGGGAGTGCGACGTCGACGAAGGCCTGGTTGCCTCGGTGGTGCTCGGCGAGCAGGGCGTCGACCTCCGCTCTCCACTGCGCGATCTCAGGTTCTTCCGCGATCTCAGATTCTTCCGCGATCTCAGATTCTTCCGCGACCTCGGGATCTTCCGCCGTCGCGCCCGACCCGGCGACATCACCCGCGGGCGCGTCGAAGAGCGCCGGAGCGCTGCGCGCGGCGACCGCGTCGAGGACGAGTCGGGCGGCCGCGTCGACTCCCTCGCGGCGCGCACCCAGCCGATCCGCGGGCCACGGCGCGCGAATGACCTGTTCGGCCAACGGGTTCGTCGCACCGTCGTCCGGCGGCGGGGCGAGCTCGTCGATGCTGAGGCCCTCGGAATCGACGGCAGGGTCGGCGATGGCATCGGAGACGATGGCGACGAGCTCGTCGAAGAATTCCGACCCGCCACGCGGTTTGTCGCCGGTCTCGCTCCAGTGATGCGCCGAGACGAGCAGATCGTGGCGCGCTCGCGTCAACGCGACGTAGAGGAGTCGACGATCTTCCTCCAACCGACGCTCGTCGATCGCCTCCTTGTGTAGTGTCAGCGCCTCGGCGAGCTCTTTGCGGTTGCTGATGCCTGCGCCTGCGAGGTCGAAGGTCGGGAAACCCTCCCCCGTCCCCGGCTCCGCGAGGTCGCCGCGCAGCGGCCCCGGCAGTTCCTTGGCGCTGCGCATCCACGTCGTATCGGCCCGCCCGCCGGGAAAGATCCGTGCGGCGACGTGCGGCAGGGCGACGACATCCCACTCCAGGCCCTTGGCAGCATGCACCGTGAGGATCTGGACACGTTGCTCGGCCACCTCGATCCGGCCGGGCTCGAGTCCCTTCTCGATGGTCTCGGCGGTGTCGAGAAAGGCCAGCAGGCCGGGCAGATTCGCGCCGGGACGGTCGGCGTACGCGGTGACGTACTCGGCGAAGGCATCGAGATGTTCGCGGCCGGTGATCGCGCCACGCATGCGACGGGCCCTGATCTGAGCCTCGATGCCGACACCGATCGTGTTCTCGACGTCGGCGACGAGCTCGGGCAGCGGCTGGCCGATGCGCCTGCGCAGCGCCTCCAGCTGCGCGCCGAACGCCCGGATACGTGCGTATCCCTGCGGTGTGTACGCATCCGGATCGCCCGGATCGACGACGGCGTCGGCGATTCCGGCACGGTCGACGACCTCGGTCGGCAGCACGGCGTCGAGCGCGGCATCGAGTTCTTCGCGGCTGGTGACCGCACCACCGGACGCAGCGATGGCGTCGGCGGCGAGGTTTGTGGCACGGCGCCACAGTGCGGCGATGTCGGCTGCGCCCAACTGCCAACGCGCGCCGGTCAGGAGCCGCATCGCCGCGGTCCCGGCCATCGGATCGGCCATCAACCGCAGCGTCGCGACGACGTCCTCGATCTCCGGTACATGGAGCAACCCGCCGATACCGATCACCTCGGCCGGGATTCCCCGACTCTCGAGTTCTGCTGCCAACGGTGCCGAATCCTCGTTGCGACGCACCAGGATCGCGACGGTCGGTGGGTCGACGCCGTCACGCTCGGCGTCACGGTAATGGCGTTCGATGGCCTCACCCACCCATGCCCGCTCGTCGACGACCGTCGGGGTGAGCGCCATCGAGACGGTCCCCGACGGCGCGTCGGGTCGCGGACGCAGCACACTGACCGGAATTCCTCTGCGCCGCAACTCTTCCGACGTCCGGTTCGCCAGCTCGAGCGTGTGTGAGGGGTTACGCCAGCTCGTCAGCAATTCGAGTCGTTCCGACGGCTTGCCGTCTGAGCGCGGGAAATCGGCGGTGAAGCGAGGAAGATTCGCCGCCGACGCGCCGCGCCAGCCGTAGATGGACTGGATCGGATCGCCGACCGCCGTGACAGCGACCGTCGGAATGCGTTCGCCTCCGGACGCTTTCGTAGCCGCACCGCCGAACAGCGTGGACAACAGGATGCGTTGCGAATGACCCGTGTCCTGGTACTCGTCGAGAAGCACGGCCCGGAACGAGCGCCGCTCGCCCGCCGCGACATCCGGATTGCGTTGCACCAGTTGGGCGGCCAGCGACATCTGACTGCCGAAGTCGAGAGCGGACTGTTCACGCATCGCATCCCGCAGCGCTGCCACCATCGGCAGCAGTTCGCGACGCTCGTCGATGACCTCCTGGATCTTGATGAGGTCTTTGCTCGGTGCCGCACGCTGCCGCGGACCGGGCGGCAACGTATCGACCATCGACCGCAGATCGTCGCCCCATGCGGTCAACGTGTCGAGATCGACGAGGTGTTCTGCCATCTCGCCGTGCAACCGCAGCACGGCCTCGGTCACGCCGGAGGGCACCTTGGTGGTGTGCAGCGGCCCCGTCCAGTTCGACACGATCGAGAACGCGAGCTGCCAGAGCTCGGTCTCACTCAGCAGCGTCGAACTCGGTTCGACGGGCAGCAGTAGCCCGTAATCGGCGATGAGCCTGCCCGCGTACGCGTGATAGGTACTCACCTCGGGATCGGCGGAACGCAGCCGTGCGGCCAGCATGCCGTCGGGGTCCCAGTTCACCAGGGCTGGCGACCCCGCGAGCATCGAGAGTCGACGCCGGATGCGGGCCCCGAGTTCGCTGGCCGCCTTGCGGGTGAACGTGAGTCCGAGGATCTCGTCGGGTGAGACCATTCCGTTGGCGACGAGCCACACGACCCGCGACGCCATGGTCTCGGTCTTGCCCGCACCGGCACCGGCGACCACGAGCAGCGGTTCCAGCGGCGCCTCGATCACCGCGACCTGTTCGGTTGTCGGTAGGGGCAATCCGAGCGCGGCGGCCAGCGAGGTCGCGGAGACACGCGCGCGCCTCACATCGACGTCAGTCATCGATCACCGCCTTGCCACGCAACTGGGCGGGACAACTCGTGTGCAATGCGCAGTGTCCGCAGCCGGGGTTGGGCGTCGCGTCGAACACCGGCCCGACGCTCGCCTTGGCCGCCGACCGCACCACGGTGATCCACTCGTCGAGCAGTTCGGGCGTCAGCGGAGGTTGGACACGCTCGGCCGCGCCCGTCGACGCATTGTTCGCCGACACGAACACCAAGCGCCCACCCCCGGGTTCGAGGGTGCCGTCGGCGTCGGGCGGAAACTGCGCCGCACCGCCGTGCGCAAGCGCCACCTGGTAGGCGGCGAGCTGTGCGTGCTCCTCGGCATCGGCGCGCGACACCGCGGTCTTCGCGGTCTTCACATCGACGACGACGGGCCTGCCCGCCGAGTCGGCCTCGAGCCGGTCGACGCGACCGCGCAACCGAACCGGTGGATCATCGTCGACGCCGGGCACCGTCGCGTCGATGGCCGATTCGACACCACGCTCGCGCAGGTCATCGCGCGAAATACGCAGCCAGTCACGGAAATTGGTGAGCATCTCCTCGGCTCGTTCCAGCTCGTGCGCCGAATACCACGCGGCTCCGGTGTCGACGCGCTCCCAGATGTCGCGCAACGCGCCGGTCACCTCGGCCGGATCGATGTTGCCCGCAACCGCCTGCACCAGCGTGTGCACCAGACTGCCCGCGATCGCGGGCGTCGCATCGCCGTCGCGCCCACCGTTGCGTTCGAGCAGCCAACGCAACGAGCACCTACTCAGACTCTCGATATTCGACGGCGACAGCGTGATCGGCCCGTCGTCCGGACGCCACAGCGGCGCATCGGTGCTCACCTCTGCCAGACCGAACCAGTCACGCGGGTGCGCACCCGGTATGTCGGAATCGGCAAGTGTGGCAAGGAGTTCGGCGGCCGCCCTGGTGCGATCGTCGAGTTCTGGCTCCTGCGCACCGGCGATCACCACGGACCGTAGGGTGGCCACCAGCGACGGAAGCGACAGCACACGATCGACGCCGGGATCGAGCGCGACGCCCTCCATGACCTGCGGCGCCTCCGCGTCCGTGTCGGACGCGCTGCCGAGAGCCGCGGCGATTTCGGCGACGAACCTCGACGGCGATGCGTCGCCACTACCGTCCTCGACCGCTGTGACGAGGAGTCGACGCCGCGCCCGCGTACACGCGACGAGCAGCAGACGTCGCTCGTCGGCCAGCGCCCCGGCACCACGCGTGACGACGTCGATCCCGTCAGGTGCGACGCCGTCGAGCAGATCGACAAGTTCGGCGGTGGCGAGCACGCTGCCCCGACTTCGCAACGAGGGCCAGAGCCCGTCGAGGACACCCGCGACAGCGACGACCTCCCACTCGCGGCCCGCCGCGGCGTGCGCGGACAGCACAGTCACGGAATCGGCTGCCGCAGAGGCGGTTCGGGAATCACGCGGGATCTGCAGCTGGCTCAGGTAGTGCACGAATGCCGCGGGACCGGCAGACGGGAGGGTGTCTGCGAAGTCGCCTGCCGCCTCGAACATCGCCATCATCGCGTCGAGATCGCGGTCGGCCTGCTCACCCGCGGGCCCGCCCCGGATCGCACTGCCGACCCACCGACGCTCGAGCCCACTCGCCTGCCATGCCGCCCACAGCGTCTCCTCGACGCCGCGTCGGGCACGATGAGCGCGCAACGCCGCAGCGATCACGTCGAGTGCACGGCGCAACGGCGCGGCTTCGGCGTCGGACAGCGCGCGCAGGTAGCGCTGCGCAACCTCGCCGTCGAGCAGCGCCTCCCGCAACGATGTCAGCGAATCACGTTGCGCTGCAGTCACACCCGCGGCGTCTCCCGCCGACGACGCAGCCCGCTCCGCCTTCTCGTCGCACCTTCGCACACCACGACGCAGCCGGCGCATCGCGCCCGGATCGGCAGCTCCGATGGGGCCGGTCAGCAACGCGACGGTGTCGTCGATGGAGAACGTCTCGTCGGGAGAAGGAGCTTCCTCAGCTGCGTCCGAGCGCGCCGCGACCGCGCACAGCACCGTCATGAGCGCCGCGACGGACCGTTGCCGGTGGATCGGCAGATCGGAGGTGGGCGTCGTGAGCGGGACGCCCGCGGATCGGAACGCTCGCCGCAGCGCGGGCAATGCGAGATGGACCGATCGCACGATGACCGCCATGTCGGACCACGGGACACCCTCGAACAGATGGGCACGACGCAGCAGGTCGGCGATGGCTGTGGCCTCCTTGGCTGCCGACGAGAACACCCTGACCGCCGCGGCGGCCTCGTCGTCCGCGGTTGCCGACGCGCGTGGATAAGGATGCGGCCGAGCACCGGGGAGCCGCGATGCGAGCGCGCGGCCGACCTCGCCGATGTCGGGATGCGAGCGGAAGTTCTCACTCAACACGATGTCGCGTTCGGACCCCGGATCGGCCAGTCCGTCGGCGAAACGCGGACTCGCACCACGGAAACCGAAGATCGACTGGTCGGTGTCGGCGGCGATGATCGTCGATTCGGTTCCGGTGCCGACGAGTCGGACCAGTTCTGCGGCCTGCGGGTCGAGGTGCTGCGCGTCGTCGACGATCAGGTGCCGGATGCGACTGCGCTGCCCCGCGAGAAGCTCGGGATCTGTCGCGAACGCCGACAGTGCCGACCCGACGAGCTCTGCGGCGTCGACCGCGGGCGCCGACGCACCGGGAGTCGCGAGCCCCACGGCCCCGCGCAACAGCATGTTCTGCTCGTACTGTGCATACGCGCGCGCCGCGGCGATCCATTCGGGACGCCGGTGTGCGCGGCCGAGCGACGCGAGTTCTTCGGGGCCGACGCCACGTTCAGCGGCCCGCATCATGAGGTCGCGTAGTGCCTGCGCGAAGCCGTCGGTGCCCAGCGCGGGACGCAGCAACTTCGGCCAGTAGCCCGCACCGTCTTCGATATCGCCCGCGAGCAGTTCCCGCAGCACGACGTCTTGCTCCGAACCGGTGATCAGACGAGGCGGCGGATTGCCGTGCGCGCTCGCCTGCAACCGCAGGATGGCGAACGCGTACGAGTGGATCGTGCGGACGAGGGGTTCGCGCAACGCACCGCCTGCACCTGTTCCGAAGCCACCCGACGCCGCCAACACCCTGCGGGTGATCCGTTCGCGCAGCGCGACCGCCGCGCGCCTGCTCGACGCGAGCACGAGGATCGACTCCGGGTCCGTGTCGGCAGACAGCAACCGCGCGACGGCGGCGTCGACGACGAGCGACGTCTTGCCGGTTCCGGGCCCGCCGTGCACCCGCCAGGGTTGCCAGCCCGAGCCGTCGCCGGGGGCAGGTGCCTCACCGTCGATCACAGCCTGCACCTGCGCGGGCCAGACCCTCGGCTGCGCGGCCCCCTGCGCACCGTCGGGCCCGGTGGTCGATGCGACGAGATGGGTGCGCATAGCCGTGCCGCCACCCTGCCCCTCACGAGAGCGTGTGCGGGGTGCCTGAGTCCGGGACGGTCCCGGTCCCCCTTGTCGTCGAGCCACGAGTCCATCGAATCACGCGCCTCCGACACCCGTTCCGACGACTTCCCCACCCGGACGAGCAGCCGGGGTGGCGCACCCCGAACGCATACGGCGCGGGGCATGATGAGTTCATGGCTCCACTGCATACCTACGTCTTCGGCCCTCCGGACGGCCCGTCGGTCGTCGCACTGCACGGTCTCACCGGCCACGGCCGACGATGGGAACACTTCGCGTCGAGCAGCATTCCCGAGCTCCGCGTGATCGCACCCGATCTCCTCGGGCACGGCAGGTCGCCGTGGCGGCCACCGTGGGGCCTCGACGACCATGTCGACGCCGTCGCGACCGCTGTCGAGACACAGCTCGGCGCCGACGAACCGTTCGTGCTGGTCGGTCACTCGTTCGGTGGTGCCATCGCCGTACGCCTGGCAGCCCGGATGCCCGACCAGGTCCGTCGGCTCATCCTTCTCGACCCCGCACAGGGCCTCGACCCGGTGTTCGCGCTCGAAGTCTCGACCGACAGTCTCGACAACTGGGACTACGCCAACGCCGACGCCGCGCGCGCCGCGAAGCTGTCCGAGGGATGGGCCGAGGTTCCCACCGACGACCTCGACCGCGAACTCGACGAGCATCTCGTCGACCGTCCACACGGCCGGGTCGGGTGGCGGATCAGCGCACCCGCCGCGGCGACGGCGTGGAGCGAGATGGCCCGACCGTTCGTCCTGCCACCGCGAGGCGTCGGGACCGACGTCGTCGTCGCCGACCGCGTCGACCCTCCGTTCGTCGGTCGCGCATTCCTCGACGCCTGCGCAGCAGAACGCCCGGGCGTCGCCGTCCACCACGCCGACTGCGCACACATGGTGCCGTTCCTCGAGCCCGACCTGTGCGCCACACTCATCCGCGAGGGCGCAGGTCTCCTCCCCGAAGGCAGGTGAGGAGTCGTTGGCTCCGATCAGCGAGGCCGACGTCGAAGCCGTGCGCGAGCTGGTCGCGGCAATCCCGGTAGGCCAGGTGAGCACCTACGGCGACCTCGCGGCCGCAGCGGGGCTCTCGTCGCCGCGCATCGTCGGTTGGATCATGCGCACCGACACCGCCGACCTCCCGTGGCATCGGGTTGTTCCTGCGTCGGGGCGCCCCGCGGCACACCTGGCGACGCGTCAACTGGAACGACTACGCGCCGAGGGGGTACCCATCCGCGACGACCGCGTCGCGCTGCGTGACTGCCGCTGGGAGATCTCACCTCCGTGACGTGCTCCCGAGTCTGCCGCTCCGGACTGACGATCCGTTAGCGCAAATGTGTGTCGTATCGAAGGATGTGGTTGCTGCAGCAAACACATCCTTCGATTGGACACACATCTTCACGGCGCGGAGCCAGATATGCGGCCGAGATCGCCGCTAGAGCATCATCCGCACGATGTCGACGACCCGCGCAAGCCCCGGCAGCGCGCCGGCAGTCGAGCGCGGGTGAAGTGCATGCACCGCGAGCCGGAACATGGTGGCGCGCAACATCATCTGCGCCCATTCGGGTTGATCGGACCATCGCTGCACCAAGTCGTCGTCGGCTCCACCCCAGGCGAGCGAATCGACGACGACGACCGCCGACGCCCACGGAGCAGGACGCCAGTAGGGCACGATGTCGGTGATGCCGGGGGCGGCCGCACCCGCGAAAAGGACAGTGCCGAACAGATCGCCGTGCACCACCTGCGACGGCACGTCGACTGGCTTGCGTAGCGTCCCGAGTGTCTTGAGCATGTCGACGCTGCGCCTGCCGTCGTCGGACGTCGGTTCGGTCATTCCGGCGGCGCGCGCCGAACGCAACGGCACGTCCTCCCAGGCGGCGCGGTCGGCCGCGGCGAACACGTCGACGTCGGTGTGCGGCGGCGCGGGCTGCTGCAACAGAAAGCGTGGACGTTCGAGGTCGGCGAGCACCTCGTGCAGACGGTCACCGACGGCGAGCACCTCGTCGTGTCGGGGTTCAGGAGATCCGGCGATGTAGGTGTCCGCGCGCCACCCCGACACGACGTACCGCCCGTCGGTCGCGCGGAACGGTCGCGCAATGCGCAGACCCTCGACGTAGAGGTTCTCGCGCACAGACGCCGACCAGGCTGCCCGCGCGTGGTCGGGCACGAGGGACAGCACCACCTCGCCGACCCGCCAGCCGCCCACCCAGGTGTCGCCCATGGCGATGGGCGGGTGAGAGGTGAGCCCGAACGTGTTGAGCACGTGATCGGGCGGTTGCGGATTCTGCACGTCTGCAGAGATTACCGAGCGCAACGTCGTATTTGCTGCAGCGACGCGTGGCGCGCCGGACTTGCGACGAACGACGCTCAGTAGACCGGCAGCTCCTTGTCGACCTGGTTGGCCCACGCGGTGACCCCACCCTGCAGATGGGTGGCGTCGGCGAAACCCGCGCGCTTCAACGCGGCGAGCGCCTCGGCCGACCGGATACCGGTCTTGCAGTACAGCACCGTCGGACGGTCCTGCGGGATCTGCGCGAGCGCCGTGCCGGAGAGGATGTCGCCCTTCGGGACCAACGTGGCACCGTCGATGTGCACGATGTCCCATTCGACGGGCTCGCGGACGTCGATCAGCGCCAGCTTCTCGCCGGAATCGAGACGCTCCTTGAGCTCGCGCGGAGTGAGCGTCGACCCGTCGGCTGCCTGCGCGGCCTCGTCGGACACCACACCGCAGAACTCCTCGTAGTCGATGAGTCCGGAAATGCGTTCGCCCTCAGGGTCTTTGCGGATCTTGATGGTGCGATAGGTCATGTCCAATGCGTCGTAGACCATCAGACGACCGAGCAAGGGCTCGCCGATACCGCAGATGAGTTTGATGGCCTCGGTACCCATGATCGAGCCGATCGACGCGCACAGAATGCCGAGCACGCCGCCCTCCGCGCAGGAGGGAACCATCCCGGGCGGCGGCGCCTGCGGATAGAGGTCGCGATAGTTGATGCCGCGTCCGTCGGGTGCGTCCTCCCAGAACACCGACGCCTGGCCCTCGAATCGATAGATCGATCCCCACACGTACGGCTTGTGCGCGAGCACCGCGGCATCGTTGACCAGGTAGCGGGTCGCGAAGTTGTCGGTGCCGTCGATGATGAGGTCGTACTGCGAGAACAGCTCGATCGCGCCCTCGGGCTCGAGGCGTTCGTCGTGGATGTTGACGGTGACGTAGGGGTTGATCTCCTGGATCGAGTCACGTGCGCTCTCGGCCTTGGGCCGACCGATGTCGGACTGCCCATGGATGACCTGTCGCTGCAGGTTCGACTCGTCGACGACGTCGAATTCGACGATGCCGATGGTTCCCACACCCGCTGCCGCGAGGTAGAGCAACGTCGGCGAACCGAGACCACCGGCACCGATGACGAGCACGTGAGCGTTCTTCAACCGTTTCTGACCGTCCATCCCGACGTCGGGAATGATCAGGTGCCTGCTGTAGCGGGCTACTTCGTCATTGGAGAGTTCTGCCGCTGGCGCGACAAGCGGTGGCAGGGACACGTGGACGCCTCCGTGTAGAAAAACCGTCTGAAAGGAAAACCAACTCATCGAGACAACGACTCGCCTCACACGGGCATTCCCGACGGCCGCGACACGCGGGGCCTCACCTGTCGGGGAACGGCCAGGGATTCGGCTTGCACACGAAGGTCTTGTCGGCCTCCATGTCGGGGTCGAGCGCCATGATCTGGGAGTTCGCGACCCCGAAGGACTGCTGCATCATCACCGGCGCGAGAGCACCGTTGTGCTTACAGGGTTCGTGGTGTTCGTAGCCGATGCCGTGGCCGACCTCGTGATTGATGAGGTACTGCCGATACGCGACGTCGTCGCCCTCGTAGGAGAGCGCACCCCGCACCCAGCGGGCCTCGTTGATGGTCACCCGCTTGTCAGGCGGATAGAAGCACGACGTCTCGAGTTTGATCTGGTATCCACACAGTTCCCGCGCGGTGCCCGGTGAACTGAGCGAGATCCGCAGATCCGGCTCGCCGTCGGCGATGCGCCGAAACGCGACCTTGCCGTCGCCGATCCAACTCCGACTGTTGGCGAGCGTGGCGTCGACCATCTTGCCGAACGTGCGATCGCTGCCGTAATCCGACGGCGCGACGCCGTCCTCCACCTCGACTGTGTATGTGTACACCTGCGGTCCGGTACCGATCTGCTTTCCGGAACCGGGGACGACGTGGAAGGTCTTCTCACCCTGCTGCGTGTACGGCCCCCCGTCGGGCAACGTTCCGGCAGGCAGCGAGACGTCTTTGATGGACGATGTCGGGGCGCCGACCGGCTTGGTCTCCTTGGTGACGTTGGTATTCCGCTGAGCCGCGGGCGTGACGTCGGAACTCGACGCGTCCGAGCTCGAATCGTCGTCGCGTACGGTCACCACGATCAGCACGATGGTGAGGATGATCAGGACCGGAATGGCATAGGCGCGCCACCCGTAAGTGGACACGAAACGACCGAGTGCGCTCTGCTTCTTCCGCTCCGGTTGAGCGTCGCGGTCGACCCTTGCCCGGCCGTTGTCGTCGGTCGGATCCCAACGCGCACGCAGCGGCTGATCCGGCAGCGGCCGCGACCGCGGACGTGCACCCGATTTGGACCCCGGACCCGAGTGCGGCGTCGCGCCGGTCCGGATCGTCTCGATCCGGGTGGTGTCCTCGACCGATGATCGCGCCGCCCGCTGCTGCGAACGCGACTCACGCGCAGCACGCGGCACCGCGTCCCCTGCCCTGACCCGACGTGTCGATGCGCCGCCCCGACGGGATGGGTCGACGTCGTCCCCCGACTGTTCGGGCCCACTGTCTGTGTGGCTCACACGGACAACTTTCTCACAGGTACCCTCTCAATCCGGGGAGGCCAACGGCACCCATCCACCAGTAAGCCACCTGCGCGACACCGGACAGTCGACAAAGGGTGCGACCCCGGTCACGTTGCGGGGAGGCCCGAGTACCCTATATCCATGCCACCTAGCGCCAACGCATCGTCATCGGGTACCAGAAACGGGACCCGGATGCCCCGCAGCGCACGGCGGCGACAACTCCTCGACGCCGCCAGCGAGATCTTCGTCGAACGCGGCTACCACTCTGCGGGCATGGACGAGATCGCCGTCCACGCAGGAGTCAGTAAACCCGTTCTGTACCAACACTTTCCGTCAAAACTCGACCTTTACATCGCGGTCGTCGACTCGCACGCCGAGAAGCTCGTGACCGACGTGAACAACGCGTTGCTCACCACCACCGACAACCGCCAACGCGTACGGGCTGCGGTGGCTGCATTCTTCAATTTCATCGACGAGGACAACTCCGGCTATCGCCTGATCTTCTCGTCCGACGCCCTGGATCCCGCGGTGATCCGTCGGGTCGAGGGCGCGACCGAGGCTTGCGTCGACGCCGTCTACGGGCTCGTCATGCACGATTCAGGACTCGACCCGTACCGGTCACGGATGCTCGCGGCCGGACTGGTCGGCGCGAGTCAGGTCAACGCCAGGTACTGGCTCGAGGCCAAGCGCCCCATCGCAAAGAGCGAAGCGGTCGACACCACGGTCGCGCTGCTCTGGGGCGGGTTGTCGCACGTGCCGAAACACGGCGAATCCGGGACCGCCGAGTAGCGCGATATGCCGACGGCCCCCTCCGGTCGATAGGACCGTCGGGGGCCGGGACTGGCTTTCTCGGGCGATCAGCTCCCGAATCCGACGCGACGCGTCTCCGAGCTGCCGACCTCGACGTAGGCGATCTTGGTGACCGGGATCAGGAACCGTGAACCCTTGTCGTCGGTCAGCGACAGCAACGACTCCTTGCCCGAGAGGGCGGACTCCACAGCGGCCAATGCCTTGTCGCCGCTGAGCGTCGACTGGATGGACAGTTCTCGCGGGCTGTCGGTGATGCCGATCTTCACTTCGACGGACATGGCCACCCTTCCGTTGGCGATGTCGCGCGGAGCTCGCGCGACTGATGTGTGAGGCGAGTCGCCGCGCGCGACTTCTCGTCTTGCACGACTCCGGCGCCCGATCTCTCGAGCGCCGCATGCCTTCGGCATAAGGCTAGTGCAGGGTTGATCGACACGGACACCCGCTCCGCTGACAGCGAACGAACCCGAACAACCGGCGGATCGGAGGCTTTCAGCCGAGGCCGAGGTCGGCCATGCGTGCGCTGTGTCGGTCGGCGACGACGTCGAAGAATCCCGCCATGCCCTGCAACGACGCCGCGCCCGCGAAGAGCAGGTCGGTGACCTCCTCCTCAGCCGCGAGCACCCACTGTGCGTGTGTGATGGCCTCGCCGAGCAGGCGACGTCCCCACAGCGTGAGCGGCGACCGCAGCGCCGGGTTCGCGTCGATGGCTTTGCGCACCTCGTCGCGGGCAAACGCCGAACTCCCCGTCGCCGACATCACCTCGGCGACCACCGCGCGAGGTCCCGCGGGCAGCGCACCGGAGACCTCAGCGTAGAAGTCGGCTGCCAGGCCGTCGGCGATGTATGCCTTCACCAGCGCCTCGTACCAGGTCTTGGGATTGGTGACGCGGTGGTACTCGTCGAAGACCCCGCTGTAGCGCACCACGGCCTCGGCCGGGTCGATGCCGTATCGGCTCACCTGTTCGGACAGGTTCTCGAAGTGCGCGATCTCCGAAGCGACCATGCGCGCGATGTTGATACGCCCCTGCACGTCGGGCGCCATCGCCGACTCGTCGATCAGCCGGTGGAATGCGGCGAACTCGCCCGCCAGGAGAACCGAATAGAGCTTTCCGATCGCCGGATCCTCCTGATCGACCGACGTGGCGGAGGCCGGCCCTGAAGACGAGGACGACCCAGAAGATGACTCAGCAGAAGACTCGTGTGAAGGCGCGGCAGACGACATGAGGCGATGGTAGGTCGGCCGCGATCGCTTCACCAAGTACACTTGACAACGGTGCACTGACGCGACCGTGACATCTTGGTACGCCGAGGACTCCCATGGACACACTGAATGGGATCATCCGGGCGGCATCGAGATCGTCGCCGCGACACCGCGCGACCTGTAGGCAACGATCCACACCGACCGCGGGGCACCAGACATTGCGCGCGCACTCATCGAGCCCACGCCTTCGCAGTTCGGGTTGCTCCGGAAGCGGAGACCTGCACGTCATCGCCGTCAGATCGCGGTGACCTTCTCAGTGGAGCCTTTTCGTGCGTGCTGGAACAGATGCGAAAGGCACACAAGAAAACATGACAGAACCCGGCGTGCAGACGACCATCGTCGACGACACCCACACTCCCCCCACCTTCGCCGAGCTCGGCGTCGACCAGCACATCGTCGACGCGTTGATCGCTGACGGCAAGACCCACACGTTCGCGATCCAGGAACTCACCCTCCCCCTCGCACTGGCAGGCAGCGACCTGATCGGCCAGGCGCGCACGGGTATGGGCAAGACCTTCGGATTCGGCGTTCCGCTGCTGCACCGCCTGATGCACGCCGAGGAGAGCGGCCTGCGCCCGCTCGACAACACTCCCCGCGCGCTCGTGATCGTGCCGACGCGCGAACTCTGTGTGCAGGTCACCGGCGACCTCGAGGTCGCGGCGAAGAACCTCACCGTCACGCTCCCCTCCGGCGAGCAGCGCCCCCTCACCATCGCTTCCATCTACGGCGGCCGCCCGTACGAGTCACAGATCGCCGAGCTCAACAAGGGCGTCGACGTCGTCGTCGGCACCCCCGGCCGTCTCCTCGACCTCGCGCAGCAGGGCCACCTGATCCTCGGCAAGGTGGCCGTTCTCGTTCTCGACGAGGCCGACGAAATGCTCGACCTCGGCTTCCTCCCCGACATCGAACGCATCGTGGCTGCACTGCCCGAGCAGAAGCAGACGATGCTCTTCTCCGCGACCATGCCCGGCCCCATCGTCACCCTCGCCCGCACGTTCCTGCAGCGTCCGACACACATCCGCGCAGAGCACGCCAACGACTCCGCGGTGCACGAGCGCACCACGCAGTACGTGTACCGCGCACACGCGATGGACAAGGCAGAGCTCGTCGCACGCATCCTCCAGGCAGACGGCCGCGGCGCGACGATGATCTTCACGCGCACCAAGCGCACCGCGCAGAAGGTCGCAGACGACCTCGCCGAGCGCGGTTTCTCCGTCGGCGCCGTCCACGGCGACCTCGGTCAGGTCGCACGCGAGAAGGCTCTCAAGAAGTTCCGCACCGGCGAGATCGACGTGCTCGTCGCCACCGACGTCGCAGCACGCGGCATCGACATCGACGACGTCACGCACGTCATCAACTACCAGTGCCCCGACGACGACAAGACCTACGTGCACCGCATCGGTCGTACGGGTCGCGCCGGTCGCACCGGTATTGCCATCACACTCGTCGACTGGGACGAGCTTCATCGCTGGGAGCTCATCGATTCGGCCCTCAAGCTCGGCGTGCCCGAGCCCGCCGAGACCTACTCGACGTCTGACCATCTGCGCGAAGAACTCGGTATCCCCGAGTCGGCAACCGGCCGCGTCGCCGCACCCAAGCGCGAGCGCCCCGAAGGCGAACGCGTCGAGCGCACCCACCGCGCCGAGCGCACCGCGAGTTCGCGGACGCGTCGTCGCACCCGAGGCGGCAAGTCCGGCTCCAACAACGCCGCCGCGTCGAACGGCGACAAGCACTCCTCGACCGACGCAGGCAACGCGACTGATACAGACAAAGTGACGGCGTCCAACACTGACAACCCGGCGTCGACCGAAGACGGCGAGAACAAGCCGCGCAGGCGTCGTCGTCGACGCGGAGGCGCGGGCCGCGGTTCCGACGCGAACACCACTCACGCCGCAGACTCCACACCGGCGACCGCCACGGCCGACTAGGACTGCACCGAGGTGATCCAACCGCGCCCGGGGCGCCCGTGACACGCATCGCCCCCGAACGACGCACACGCGTCGACCTGGCGATTTCTGCTGTCGTCGTCGTGATCGTCGTCGTAGTCGGCATCGTCGTGTGGGCGGTGAGTCCCGTCCGCCACACCGACAGTGCGCAGGCATCAGCGCCCGCGCCCGAAGTCGCGCCCGCGACGGCGGTCCCGCAGGGATTGCGGGTCGCGTGGACGGCGTCGTCGGACGCGACGAACGTGCCCGCGATGTCCCGCTCTGTCGTGGTCACCGCAGACAACGGCACCGACTCCCACGGCACCGTCGTCGGACACGACCCGACGACGGGCCGTGAACTGTGGCGATACGCTCGAGATCTCCCGCTGTGTTCCACCGCGGCCGCCTGGCCGACGAGCGCCGACGAGGTGTTGGCGGTGTACCGCAACTCGCGTGGATGCTCCGAGGTGACAGCCCTGGCCTCCTCGACGGGGCAGCGCAAGGGCGCGCGCACCTCCGATGCCGACGACGAACTGAGACTCGTCACCGACTCGGGGTACGTACTCGCGCTCGGCAGCCATCGGCTGGAGACGTGGGGATCGAATCTGGTGCGCGGAATCGAGTACGGACGGGTCACCGCCCCGGTCAAGCCGGGGACGCAACCCGGCCGCGTCGACTGCAGGTTCTACTCCGGCACCATCAGCGGCGATCGCGTCGCAGTCATCGAACGCTGCAAGAACGACCCCGGCTATCGGCTCACTGTGCTCGGCGCGGTGCTCGACAGCGACGAGAAGGTCAAGCAATACGGGTCGACGTTGATCACCGACACCACTTCGGGTCCACCGCCGGTGCTGATCGCCATGAGCAGTTCGGGGATCGCCGTCTACGACGGCAGAGCCGACCGAGCAGGGGCCCCCGGCCAGGTCGCCGCGCGGCCCGGCGAGGCCACGATTCGCGTCTTCGACTCCGACGGGGTCGAAGGACCGGTGAGCACCGTGCAGGGCCCCGAATCACCGCCCGTCGACAGCGTCGCGTTGACCAGCGAGGGACTTGTCACCTACTTCACCGGAGCCGCCACCGTCGTGCTCGACGGCCAGACCATGCGACCCACCTATCAGGTACCGGAGACGCTGGGGCCCGGCGAGACGATGGCCGGTTCACTCCTGCTCCCCACGAGGGCCGGCATCAGCGTGCGCGACCCCGCGAACGGCCGCGAAACCGGCTCCATCGCATTCCCGCGCGATTCAGTCACCGCTACCACGAGCCTTCGGGTCATCGGCAACAACGTCGTCGAACAAACCGGCTCGACGGTCCGCGCGTTGGTTCCCACCGACGCGGGCTGACGCTCGGATCAAAAGCTCAGCTCGGATCGAAGGTCCGCACGTCCTCGCCTGCCTCCCAGTGCTTCCAGAGGTTTTCGGCGAGATCGCGATATGCCGTGGCGCCCTTGTTCTTTCGACCACGCATCACCGACGCGCCGGACGCCGATGCCTCCGCGAACCGCACCGTCCGCGGGATGGGCGGCTCGATCACGGGGAGGTCGTACCGATCCGAGACGTCGGAGAGGACGTCACGACTGTGGGTCGTCCGTGCGTCGAACAATGTGGCGACGGCACCCAGCATCGTCAGGTTGGGGTTGGTGATCTGCTGAACCTCGTTGACCGTGCGCAGTAGTTGTCCGACGCCGCGATGTGCGAGCGTCTCGCACTGCAGGGGCACGATCACCTCGTCGGCCGCGGTGAGCCCGTTGAGCGTGAGGACTCCCAGCGAGGGCGGGCAGTCGATCAGGATGACGTCGAAATCTTCGGCCACCTCCGCGAGCGCCCGCTTGAGCGCGTACTCGCGCCCCGGCCGCATCAACAGCAGCGCTTCGGCGCCCGCGAGGTCGATCGTCGCGGGGAGCAGCGTGACGTTGTCGGCCGTGTCGAGGAGAACGTCGGCGATCTCCTCGTCACCCAGTAGCACGTCGTGGACCGATGCCTGGAGTTGATCGGGATCGTGCCCCAACGAAAACGTAAGGCACCCTTGCGGATCGAGGTCGACGACGAGCACCGACGCGTCGAGATCGGCGAGCGCGGCGCCCAGGGATTCGACAGTGGTCGTCTTGGCGACGCCACCCTTCTGATTCGCTACCGCCAGCATCCGCGTCATGCGATCACTCTACGACCCGTCAGATCACAACGTCTCGAGCGCACCGGGTTGTCACACACAATTTCCATCGTGTGATCGAAATCAATACCTCAGTTCGCTTCGACGCCCCCGTCCAGCGCCTACTCCGAGGCACGCCACTCACTCAGAAGCGTCCATGTCGCCCGAGATCCAGCGCACCGATGCCGGATGGAACAGCAGGACAAGTGTCACCACCGCCGCGATCGCCAAGGGGATCGCGAATCCCACCTGGTGGCTGGTGAACAGGTAGTAGGCAACCGGGAGGAGCAGGATCTGAGCGACCAACGAGATGGCCCGACCCCACCGACGACCGCGCATCAGCGCGATCCCGCCGACGAGAACGCCACCGAAGATGATTCCGAACCAGGCCGCGGTGCCATATCCGCTGATCGCGGCCTCATGGTGGCCCGCAGCCGCACGGATCACCAGGACGACGGCGAAGATGACCGCAATGGCACCCTCGAGCGCCGTGATGGCCCCTGCCACGCGTAGCTGAACCGGACACAGCTCGTCCGTGTCCGACGTCGTCTCGGCCTTCTCACGCCCGTCTCGCGGTGCCGACCTACGGGCGCCACGACCGGCGGGGTCCTGCTTTTTGCTCACCCGTCCAGAGTATTGGGTGCTCGGAGTACGGGGGCGCAGGGTCGGCGTTCGCTGCGACCCCATATCCTCGGGAGTCGTGCGCGTCATGCTCATCGTCAACCCCTTCGCGACCGCGACCACCGCCGCGGGTCGTGACGCGCTCGTCAATACCCTCAGCGCCCATGTCCCGGTCGACGTCGAGCACACCACGCACCGAGGTCATGCGGGCGAACTCGGCGCGCGTGCCCGAGAACAGGGATACGACATCGTCGTCGTGCACGGCGGCGACGGATCGGTCAACGAGGTGGCCAACGGCATTCTCGGATCGCCGGCCGAGTTCGATCCGACACTCCCCCGCCCGGCGCTCGCGATAATCCCCGGCGGCAGCGCCAATGTCTTCGCACGGACCCTCGGCATCGAGTCCGACCCACTGCGCGCGACGCGCCAGCTGATCGACCTCGTCGACGCCTCGTCGATTCATCGAATCGGCCTGGGACACACGGATACTCGTTGGTTTCTGTTCAACGCGGGAATGGGTATGGACGCGGTGGTGGTGCACGCGATGGAGGACAAGCGCCACGCGGGCAAAGCGGCAACACCCGGCCGATATCTGTGGACGACGGTCAGTTGCTTCATACGCGGATCGTCGAGCCAGCCCCCTTTTCGCGTGCAGTTCGACGGCCACGAGCCGATCGACGGTGTGCGATTCGCGTTCGTCTCCAACACCACGCCCTGGACGTTCTTGGGCAACCACGAGATCCGCACGAACCCCGGCACCGACCTCACCGCACGCCTGGGCCTGTTCGCTGCCACGTCGACAGGCCTACTGCGCAACGTCGGACTCGCCACGCGTCTGCTCACGCAGCGCGACCCCAAAGCGCCACACCTGATTCGCGACGACGACGTCGAGTGGGTCCAATTCGACGCCGAGGAGCCGATCGACGTCCAGATGGACGGCGACTACGTCGGGGCGTTCACGTCGATCCACTTCTCGCACCGCGAGTCCGTACTCGGCGTCGTCGCTCCCTGACGAGATGAGGCCCAGATGAGGCCGATCCTCCAGGACCAGTTGAGCACAGTCACTCAGCGCTTCACTGCCATGCACATCGCCCCCTAGCAGCGCAAATTCGACCGCCTCATCCGGCCTCACCTGACTCTCGGGTCAGGTGAATTTCGGGTTACGCCCAGGCAGACGGCAATCGCTGGGTGACCACGATCACGCTCCTGGGTGTCAGAATGCGATCTACGCCACTAGCTGCGGAAACATATCGGCAATAATCGAACAACCGGCGTAGCATAGAACATTGGCACGGACGCGAGTGCACCACCCCCCTCCCACCAGGGGTCACGGAGAGTGATATTGCACACGTGTCAGCGGAACACCATTGACTTCAGCTGAATTCGTGAAAGTATTCACAAGCAACAGCACGGAAACATTTGGTGTGTCTACGTGAACTGATGGTTACAGCCACAAGAAGCAAGATTTCGATGACGAGTGGTGCGCGCAACACACGCACCTGAAGGAGAAGGAATGGACTGGCGTCACAAGGCAATCTGTCGCGACGAGGACCCCGAGCTGTTCTTCCCGGTGGGAACCAGCGGTCCGGCTATCGCACAGATCGCCGATGCGAAGCTCGTCTGCGCGCGGTGTCCCGTCACCGCCGAATGTCTGTCCTGGGCTCTCGAGTCCGGTCAGGACGCCGGTGTGTGGGGCGGCATGAGCGAGGACGAGCGTCGAGCACTGAAGCGTCGTACGGCACGCACGCGGACCCGCAGCAGCGTCTAGATCGACTTACAAACAGTCTGATCGACCACGGTCCCGTGGGGGACCAACAAAAAGACCCGGCCATCGCGCCGGGTCTTTTTGTATTGCCCTCACGTCGGCGTGCGGGCGTGCAATGGAACTGCGATGCGCGCCTGCGCTCCCCGACCTTCCGGGTTCGGCCCGAGTTCCAACTCACCTCCGAGCTCGATCGCGACAAGTGTCTGCACGATCTGAAGCCCCAAGCGCTCCGAGTCGTTGATGGAGAAATCGGCCGGCAGCCCCGAGCCGTTGTCGCGCACGGTCACCACCATGCGCCGCACGTCGCGGTCGGCGGAGATCTCGATCCTGGCGTCGTCACGCACCGCAGCTGTGCCGTCTCCATTGTCGTCCACACGGTCATCCCCGCGTGGGCGAGCGAACCCATGCTCGACGGCGTTCTGTATCAGCTCGGTCAGCACCATCACGAGCGGCATCGCCAGCTCGGCGGGGAGCACCCCGAGGCGGTCACGGTGGCTCACCGACACCGGCGTCTCCCCTGCGGCGACGTCGACCATCGTGGGAAGCAGCCGGGAGACGGCCTCGTCCATGTCGACCTCTTCGTCGACGCTGCCCGAGAGCAACTCGTGCACGGTGGCGATGGCTGCCACTCGTCGGACAGCCTCGACGAGTGCCGATCTCGCTTCCTCGTTGGATGTGCGACGTGCCTGCAGACGCAACAGTGCAGACACCGACTGCAAGTTGTTCTTGACCCGGTGATGAATCTCCCGGATCGTGGCGTCCTTGCTGATCAGTGCGAGGTCTCGACGCTTGACCTCGGTGACGTCGCGGATCAGCACCACGGCACCGGAACTCACACCGCGCGGACGCAACGGCACCGCCCGCAGCAGCACGGTCGCCCGGCGCGCGTCGGCTTCCATACGCATTCCGATGTCGGGGTACGGCCCCTCCGGCGGCGCGACGACGCCCGCGGCGACGTCGATCATGGTGGCGGCGTCGTGAGATTCGAATGGGTCGGTCAGCAGCGACGTCGTGACGTCCGACAGTCGTCTCCCCGAGAGCTCCGACGTCCACCCCATGCGATGAAACGCCGACAGCGCGTTGGGACTCGCATAAAGGACGACGCCGCGCTCGTCGATCCGCACGAAACCGTCGCCCGCGCGTGGGGTCGACAAGCCTCGCGGGTTGACCTCTAGCCGCGCAAACGTGCCGTCGGCAACCATCTGGCACAGGTCGTTCGCCGAGTCCTGATATGCCAGTTCGAGCGGTGAGGGCAGTCGCGGATGAGTGAGGTCGACAGCCCGGGTGAGAACACCGATGACCTCACCGGAGAATCCGACGGGAACCGCCTCGCGCCGAATGGCGACCGGACCGATCCAGGTGGGGTCTTCCTCGCGGAGAATGTGCCCTTCGTCGAATGCGCGCAGCGCCTGCGGGTTGGCGTCGGCACCGACGACCATGCCGACCTGATCGCTCGGAAACACCGTCGACGCCGTGTTGGGTCGGCACTGCGCGACCGTCACCACCTCGCCGTTCTCGGCGCGCACGGCGAGCAGGAAATCGGCGAAGGAAAGGTCGGCGAGCAGTTGCCATTCGGCGACGACGCGCTGCAGATATGCCGCTGCACGGTCGGAGAGTGTTGTGTATTCGGCGAGGAGATCGGCCAGCGTCGACATCGGTGAGGGTGCGCGGCTACTCGTAGGTGGCGATGATGTCGCCTGCATGAATCACATCGCCCACCTTGACCCTGACGTCTGCGAGCGTTCCCGACTCCTCGGCGAGGACCGGGATCTCCATCTTCATCGATTCGAGCAGCACCAGCGTGTCGCCGATCTCGATGCGTTGACCAGGGGTTGCGCGGACTTCCAGAACACTCGCCACGATCTCGGCGACAACGTCTTCTGCCATGTGAACAAACTAGTCCACCGCTGTGACAGGCAGGGCGCGCACCGCGGCGCCCGACTGCCGGCAAGCGATCACGACACGAAAAAGCCCGGGCGGACGCGGTCGGTATGACCGTCGATCACGCTCCGGGCTTTCGTCTGGCACGCAGCTCAGGCGTTGGGGCGCTTGCCGTGGTTGGCTGCGCTCTTCTTGCGTGCGCGCTTCTTGCGTCCGCGCTTACCCATGACGGGCCTCCTTCGTCTCCGATGTGCTCAGTGATTATCCCACGTCGCACCCGGAATCCTGGAATCGGTACCGGTTGGACCTGCGTCGCTTCGTCGAAAGCCGGGTCACTCGCCCGCGGAATACCGCGTTTCGCGAACGACGACAGTCTTGCGAATCTCGACGCGCAGCCGGTCACGCAGGCTGTCGGGCGCACGATCTCCCCCGCACTTGCGGTTGATCAGCGCCTTGAGCTGGCTCTCGATGCCGTAGTGCGCCAGGCACGACGGGCACTCGTCGAGATGCTGTTGAAGTCGGGCGCGAGCGGCGGCGTCGCACTCGTTGTCGAGCACAAGCCACACATCGGCGATGACCGCGGAGCAATCGAGTGAGGTGAATTCGGGATCGTCGGCAGGCGGTACCGGCGCCACATCGGGAGTCGAGTCGCTCATCGTGCCACTCCGCTCTCGGAGGCAGGCTGACGGAGGAAGCCACGATCGCGTGCGACGTCTGTCAGCAGTTCACGCAGTTGACGTCGACCACGATGCAGTCGTGACATGACCGTTCCGATGGGAGTGTCCATGATCTCGGCGATCTCCTTGTACGGAAGACCCTCGACGTCGGCGTAGTAGACGGCCATCCGGAAATCCTCCGGAAGTGCCTGCAGCGCAGCCTTGATCTCGTCGTCGGGCAGGGCATCGAGCGCCTCGATCTCAGCAGAACGCAGACCGGTCGACGTGTGCTCGGCATTGGCTGCGAGCTGCCAGTCGGTGATCTCGTCGGTCGGGTACTGGGCAGGCTGACGCTGCTTCTTGCGGTACCCGTTGATGTAGGTGTTGGTCAGGATGCGATACAGCCAGGCCTTGAGGTTGGTCCCCTCACGGAACGACGCGAATGCCGAGAAAGCCTTGACGTACGTTTCCTGAACCAGATCCTCTGCGTCGGCGGGATTGCGCGTCATACGCAGCGCCGCGCCGTACATCTGATCGAGCAACGGGAGCGCGTCGCGCTCGAACCGTTCTGTCAGATCGGCGTCGGTCTCCGACGGATCAGCGCGACGAGGTGCCGCCGAACCCGCTGCTGCGGTCAAATCGTCGATTGCCGACGCTTCGGTTTCCGGTGCTTCGGTTTTCGACGCTTGTGAGGCGGTGTCGCTTGTCCTGTCAGCACCGCCGTCAGAGTCGGGGGACTCGGGAGAAGCCACGTAATTCCCTTCGCTGATGACTCCGATGCCGCCCAACCCGGTGAGGGTCTGCGCAGGTGCACCGGTGATGTCGATCAAGCTTACCGACCCGGCTCCTTCTCGCAGCTCACCAGGTCGTGGTTGCCTCGGTCGTTCGAGCAACGTCGCTCCCACGGCAATCCACCTCCTCGATCTGTTGAATACGCTCGTGCTGTTGATGTCGCGGCATGTGATGTCGCGGTATTGATCTGTGGTGATCGCCCGCTGAACAGGGGTTGCGAGCGTCCTGACATTGTTGGTCAACAGGGCTGCGCCGACAATTGTTCCGCGCATGTCCGATTTCTTCCGGTGCCCGCGTCTGCGGCCCCGCTGACACATCTGGAGGTTCCGATGGCAGCCACCCCCGCGCTCGCGGCGCTCAGCAGGGCTGATGTGCCGCACGAGGTACACAGCTACACCCACGATCGGAAGTCCGAGGCGTATGGAGCGGAAGCGGTGGATGCGCTCTCGTCGACACTCGGGGTTGCACCCGAGCAGATCTTCAAGACGCTCGTCGTGGCATTGACCGGCGGCCCCGGCGGCCTTGCCGTCGCCGTGGTACCGGTGCCGCACAAGCTGTCGCTCAAGGCCGCGGCAGCAGCACTCGGAGCGTCGAAGGCGGTGATGGCCGAGGCGAAAGCAGTCACCCGATCCACCGGTTACGTCCTCGGCGGTGTGTCACCACTCGGCCAGCGAACCGCGCTGCCGACGGTCGTCGACTCTTCTGCTCTCGAGTGGGATCGCGTCCTGTGCAGTGCAGGTAAACGCGGCCTGGAAGTGGAGCTGTCGCCCACCGACCTGGTCGCCGCGACCTCGGCCATCACCGCCGACATCGCCGCCTGAGCGTTTCCCTGTCCCTGTCAGCCCCTCGTGTCAGCCCCTCGTGACAGCATGGACTGCATGTGTGGACGTTTCGCGGTGACGACCGACCCTGCCAAGCTCGCGGCCGAGATCGACGCGGTCAACGAGGTGCCCGCTGCGCCACCCACACCCGACGACCAGACCAGCGCCAACCAGCCGAGCCCCGATCAGCCGAACACCGATCAGGCACCGCGGACCCTGGGCACCAACTACAACGTGGCACCGACGTCGACGATCCTGACCGTCGTCGAACGTCATTCTCACGGCGACCCGCACGACGATCCGCGGCTGCGCGTGCGAGCGATGCGATGGGGGCTGGTACCGACGTGGGCCAAAGAGGTCGGCAAGGGACCGTTGCTGTTCAACGCCCGTGCCGAGACCGCTGCGGAGAAGAGTTCGTTTCGCAGTTCGGTGAAGTCCAAGCGCTGCCTCGTGCCCATGGACGGTTGGTACGAGTGGAAGCCCGGCCCGGAAAACAGTAAGGGAAAGCCGACCAAGATCCCGTTCTTCATGTCACCCAAGGACGGGACACGGCTGTTCATGGCGGGTTTGTGGTCGGCCTGGCACGACCGCACAGATCCCGACGCGCCACCCCTGCTGAGCTGCACCATCCTGACCACCGACGCCGTCGGCGACCTGCGCGAGGTACACGACCGCATGCCGCGGATCATGCCCTACGACAGTTGGGATGCCTGGCTCGATCCCGACCACCCCGCACCGTCGGAGCTCTTCGCGCCGCCGAGTGAGGCCATCGCCGACGCGATCGCGATCCGCGAGGTCTCGCCACTGGTGAACCGCGTGGCCAACAACGGACCGGAGCTGCTGGCACCGGTCTGAAACTGGTGGCACTCGTCAGTCGGGAACGAGTACGGCGGCGCCGTCGAATCGGCCCGCTTTGAGGTCGGACAGCGCTTGGTCGGCCTTCGACAGCGGGTAGGTGTGTGTCGTCGCCGCGACACCGTAGCGGGCGGCGAGCTCGAGGAATTCGCGTCCGTCGTCGCGGGTGTTGGCGGTAACCGAGCGGATCTCCTTCTCGTAGAACAGTTCTCGCTCATAGTTCAGTGCGGGAATGTCGGACAGGTGTATCCCGGCGATCGACAGCACCCCTCCCCGGTCGAGTGCGCGCATCGCCACCGGGACCAGGTCGCCGACAGGCGCGAAGGTGATCGCTGCGTCGAGAGGGACCGGCGGGGCGTCGTAGGCACCGTTGACCGAGGCCGCCCCCAACGATCGGGCAAGAGCCTGCGCCTGTGCGCCGCGGGTCATGACGTGAACCTCGGCGCCCTGCGCGATCGCGAGCTGCGCGCAGAGGTGCGCGCTGCCGCCGAAGCCGTACAGGCCAAGGCGACCACCCTCCGGTAGCGAGGCGCGCTTGAGTGCGCGGTACCCGATGATCCCCGCACACAGCAGGGGCGCAAGGGTGACGTCGTCGACGTTCTCCGGAAGGCGATAAGCGAAATCGGCGGGCACCGTTGCGTATTCGGCATATCCACCGTCGACGTCCCACCCGGTGTATGTCGAAGCGGGACAGAGGTTTTCGCTCCCGCGCCGACAGTAGGTGCACGTGCCGTCCGTTTGGTGGAGCCATGCGACCCCGACCCGCGTGCCCCGTTCGAAGCCTCGCGCACCCTCCCCCACCTCGACGACTTCACCCACCACCTCGTGTCCTGGCGTGACGCCTGGCCGACGTACCGGCAGGTCGCCCTCGGTGACGTGGAGATCGGTACGGCAGACACCGCACGCGCGCACCTTGACCAAGAGTTCGCCAGAACCGGGCGTCGGGACCGGTTTGTCGACCAGATCGAGTGGGTGTTCGTCGATCGGTGCAGGCTGGGTGACTGACCACGCGCGCATGTCCCCACTCTATTGCGGGCCGCGCGGTGTGTACTTGCTCCATGAACTCTCAACATCCGAAGTGGCGCATCCACCGCGGCGACGCACCGGTGCTGGTTCGGCTCCTCGTGAGCATCGTGGTGGGCTGGGCCGTCGCGGTAGGGATCTGGTCGGAACGTCCCACCGCTGCGCCGCTGGCCGGCTGGGCAATCGGCGCAGGCCTGTTCGTGCTGTGGACGTGGTTGGCGTTGTGGCCGATGGACAACGAGGCAACCGAGACGCACGCCAGTCGCGAGGAGCCGACGCGCCTGGGCGCGTTTGTCATCGTGCTGCTGGCAGCATTCGTGAGCCTCATCGGGATCGTCGAGGTGCTGACCCGAAAAGACCCGGTACTCCTGTTCATCGCACTGCTGTCGGTGGTGGCATCGTGGGCCGCCATCCACACGATGTACGCAACCCACTACGCACGCATGTACTTCGGCGGCGACGGCGTCAGTGAAGACAAGGGCGACGCGCCGCTCATCGATTTCCATCAGTCGGAGTCACCGCGCTACAGCGATTTCGTGTACGTCGCGATCACGGTCGGGATGAGCTACGCGATCTCCGACACCGACGTCGGCTCGTCACGGCTTCGTCGGACACTGGTCTTCCACGCCCTGCTGAGCTACTTCTTCGGCACCGTGATCGTCGCGCTGCTGATCAACCTCACCGCGAACGTCGGATCGTGACGCAGCACCGAATCCTCCTCTCCCCCAGCAACACTCAGCGATAGGAGTAGGAGTCCAGCGGGTAGCTGTCCATCTCACGCAGCGTGGTCAGCGTCGAATTCGGACGCAGGAGCGTCGCCTCGCCGTGCGGGTCGAAGTAATAGCTGCGCGACGTCGCACAGTTTCCGCGATAGAACACCGACGACTGCAGATGCTCGGTGACCTCGTCGAGGAACGCGTCGTTGGCGGCGTCGGTCACCTCGAAGACCTCCGTCTTGCGTCGACGCATCTCGCCGAACAACCGGGCGATGTGTTTCATCTGCGCCTCGATCGTCGTGAAGTACGAGAGGCCACTGTAGGAGTACGGACTGTTGAGCGACAAGAAGTTCGGGAAACGCGGAATGGTAATACCCTCGAAGGCCTGGAAACGGTTGTCGCGCCACCACTTTCCGAGGTCCCGGCCCTCCCATCCGATCACGGTCATCGCGGGAAAGTTGGTGTCCCACAGGTCGAATCCGGTGGCGAGTACGAGCGTGTCGATCTCGTGCCGCGTCCCGTCGGCGCTCACGATGGCGTCGGGTTCGAAGTGCCCGATGCCGCCGGTCTCCAACGTCACGTTCGGGCGGGCGTAGGCCCGAAAGTACTTGTTGGAGAATGTCGGTCGCTTACACCCGAAGTCGTAGTCGGGTGTCAGCGCCCTCCTGGTCGCGCCGTCGGGAACCTGAGCGCGCAGATGCGCCCGGGCCAGCAGTGCCGCGGCCTTGTTTCCCGGTTTGAATTGCTTGAAGTGCAGGACGCCGAACACCATCAGCATCTCCAGTAGCGAGGTGTTCACCAGACGAGCGGCGCGTTGCGTGAGCGGCACAGTGGCGAACAGATTCTGCAGCGCAGCGGGAATGGCGAAATCGACCTTGGGCACCACCCAGATCGGTGTGCGTTGGAAGACCGTCAGATGCGCTGCGTCGCGGGCGGCTTCGGGAATCAACTGCACCGCCGTCGCCCCGGTGCCGATGATTGCGACCCGACGCCCGGTGAAGTCGAATCCGTCCTCCCAGTCGGCGGTGTGCAGCACCTTCCCTTCGAACGAGTCGAGACCGGGAAAGTCGGGGACGTGCGGTTGCGACAGGAACCCCGTGGCGGTGACGTAGTACCGACAGGTACGACTCGAACCGTCGGCGGTGTACACGGTCCACAACCGCGCCTGCTCATCCCACTCGGCCTTCTCGACGCTCGTGCCGAACTCCATGTGACGCTTGAGGTCGTACTTGTCGGCGATGTGCTCGGCATAGCGCTTGAGTTCTGCGCCGGGAGCAAACAGCCGCGACCAGAACGGATTCGGCTCGAACGAGTACGAGTACGTCACCGACGCGATGTCGACGGCGAGACCGGGATAGTGATTGACGTGCCACGTGCCACCGAGGTCGTCTTCGCGTTCGAGAATCGCTATCGATTCGACGCCCTGCCGCTTGAGTTCGATGGCTCCGCCCATTCCACCGAAACCTGCGCCGACGATGACGACCTCATGATCTGGCTGCACCACGATCCGACCTCACTCCCCGAAGTATCTGTGACCTACGAACACAGTAACCCAGGTCACTTCGGAGGCAAAGAGTGGCGGCTTCCGGTCGGCGGGACCTCAGCCGATGGATGAGCCGTCGTAGAGGACGTCGAAGAATTGCGTGGCGACGAGTTGCTCGCCTTTCTGGCGATTGACACCGAGCTGCCTGCGGTACTTGGCGACGTGCTGCAACGACAGCGCCGAGTACAGCAGTGGCAGGTGATCCTTGCGTTGGTCGTAGACACCCGCCGCGCCCTTGGCCGCTGCGCGATTGGCCTTCCAATGCGACGGGTGCATCAGGACGTCGCGGATCACGGCCGCCTTGATCATCTTCTTGCGTCCTGGGGGCACCACGACCAGCTCACCCGGATCGAACAGCGCGGCGTCGAATTCCTCCGGTGTGGCGATAGTGCATCCGGCGGTGGGGCGCGGGTTGCACTCCACCATGTGGTGCACGCCGTCGTCGGTCACCAAGAAGTCGAAACTAATCTGGCCGTGCCAGTTCAATTCGCGCGCGATGGTCTGTGCCGCGTGAAGCGACTCGGGAGAATCGACGGACTCGAACACGATTCCGCCGCGATTGTCGATGGCCAACGGGTGCTCGTAACAGGAGTGCAGCACCACCTCGCCGTGGTGCACCACGCTCCAGCTACACCGGTCGACACCCTTCAGGTACTCCTGCACCAACCACGGATCCTCCGCGGTGGGATGTACGCCGTCGAGACTCGTCTCCGCGGCGAGCGGACCGGTATTCGTGACGACGTCGAGCCCACCGCGGCCGTAGGCGGCGCGCGCGAACCAGTGCTCCCAGTGAGTCGTCGCCGCGCGGAGCTCATCGTCGTTTGTCGCCGTGATCGATTCGGCCACAGGAAGATTCAGTGAGCGACACAGTTCGGCGAAGCTCACCTTGTCGTGTACGCGATGCAGCGTCGGGAAGTCCGGAAAGAAGAGCTCCAGGTCAGGGTGCCCCGCCAGCAGCCGGTCGCGATGGTAGGCGAGGTAGAACACCTCCTCGAACATCGGCAACAACCAGGTGACGTTCTCGGTGTCGATGATGTCGACGACCGCGGCGATGAACGCCTCGGTCTCCTGGGTCGGTGCAGGCACCGTGTAATGCTTGGCAGCTCCCCGCGAATGGCTTCCCGGCGCAGAACTGAACGTATCGGCAGCGATCACCCGACGTCCGGTGACGCCGAGCTTGTGAATCTCGTCGACTGCGAACGGCATGCGCGACGTGGTGGCAAGAATCGTGGGATCGATGGCTGGCACGAATCCACCGTAACGGGCCGGTGCACCGTGTGCGGCGATAGAGACATTCACGGCATGAATTCGACGCTGCGGCAGCGGCCTGCTCCGATCGATCGCCAGATGTGTGTCGAATCGAAGGATGTGGGTGCTGCAGCACCCACATCCTTACGTACGTCACACATTCACCAGACACGCATTCACCATTTCCCCAGCTCACCGGTCCGGGGCCTCGTCGCGCGCACCAGGTCCGTCGCGCACCCACATGCCGCTGCGGAATACCCTGGGGCACTTCGACGCTAGGCCTCCTATGACGAAGACGCCCGGCCCCACACACTCTGAAGGATCAGCTCCCGCACGGTCTGATTCCCTCGAAACACACTCCGGTGGGGCACGGTCGTTCGTCGCGGCCATCGCAGCGTTCGCGGTCGTGATGCTCGGCACCACGTTGCCGACTCCGCTGTACTCGATCTACGCGAAGGACCTCGGATTCGGCGTCACCACGACGACGATCATCTTCGCCGTGTACGCGGCTGGGGTGATCGTTGCCCTGATCTGCTTCGGACGCTGGTCGGACATCCTCGGCAGGCGTCCCCTGCTGATCGCCGGCGCGATCCTCTCGGCGATCAGCGCCGTCGTCTTCCTGACCGCGGGCCCGGTGTGGCAGCTCATGATCGGACGTGTGCTCTCCGGCCTGTCGGCAGGTATCTACGCAGGTGCGGCGACCGCAGCGGTCATCGAACTCGCACCTCCGAGCTGGCGTCACCGCGCGCCCGCACTCGCGACCGCGGCCAACATCGGCGGACTCGGCCTCGGTCCGCTGATCGCCGGACTGCTCGCGCAGTTCGCCCCGGCGCCGCTGCGCACCGCGTTCATCGTCGACCTCGTGCTGCTGGCGATCGTGTTCGTCGGCATCTGGTTCATGACCGAGCCCGTGACGCGCAAGGAAGGGACCCGCCTGTCGGTTCAGAAGCTGTCGGTGCCGCCGGAGACACGCGCGGTCTTCGCACGTGCCGCGATCGCGGCCTTCGCAGGTTTCGCGGTGATGGGCACATTCACCGGCGTCACCCCGTCGTTCGTCTCGCACGTGCTCGGCATCCACTCGCCCGCACTCGCCGGTAGTCTGGTGTTCCTCCTGTTCGGCGCGTCCGCCGCAGCGCAGATCGCGGGTCGCACGATCCCCACCGAACGCGCACTGATCGCGGGCTGTGCGCTCCTGGTCGTCGGCATGGCCGTCCTGGTGGGCGGACTACTCGCCGCCTCGTTCACGCTGCTCGTCATCGGAGCATTGATTGCCGGTGCGGGACAAGGCCTTTCGTTCAGCAAGGGACTCGCGTCGGTCGTCGCCGCAAGTCCCGCTGATCGTCGCGCCGAGGTGATGTCGACGTTCTTCGTCGTCGCGTACGTCGCCATCTCGATCCCCATCGTCGGCGAGGGTATCGCGGCATCGCACTGGGGACTCAAGACGTCGGGGGTCGTGTTCAATGTGGCCGTCGGTGTGCTCGCGCTCATCGCGCTGGTGTTGACCGCCGTGGCCGTGCGACGCGAGAACGCCCGCGCCTTCGCATGATTGCGCTTCAGGCCAACCGATCCCGGTAAGTCAGACCTCGGCCGGTCACTACTCGGGCAACGAGCGCCGATGCGCGCCGACGCCCTCTCCCACCAGGGCCGCGACGAGGTCGGCGAACCGACGACTACTGGCGAGATCCTCGACAAGCACGACGGTCCCGTCCTCGTCTGCGAGGGGGATGCACCAGTTGGGGTATTGCTCGCTGTCGGTGCCCGGTTGGTTCTGAATCCGACGCTCCCCGACGGCGTCGACGAGCGCCACTCCGAGCAGCACCGACGGGCTTGCCGCGATGAGCCGATACAGCGCTTCCACGGTCTCAGCACTCGTCAGCGCGGTGTCCGGATCGAGCAGCCCGCGTGCACGAGCGAGGTCGAGGATGGCGTCGCGGTCGCGCGCGTCACGGGCGCGTTCCTCCGACTCCGACGTCTCGAGCAATCCGAGCTCAGCGCGTAGATCGATGTGCTCGCCTGCGAGGTAGCCCAGCGTCGGCGGCAGGTCATGCGTGGTCACCGAGGTGAGGCATAGTTCTCGGTACTCCTCCGGCGGGATGGGTGCGTATGGGCCGTGCTCGAACCACAGGATCGACGTCCCGAGGATTCCGCGTTGCGCCAGCGCGGTCTGCACCGTCGGCTCGAAGACTCCGAGATCCTCACCGATCACCACCGCACCTGCCCGCTGCGCCTCGAGTGCCAGGATGCCTAGCAGTGCGTCGTGGTCGTAGCGGACATACGTGCCGCCCGCGGGACCCATACCGTCGGGAATCCACCACAGCCGGAAGAGCCCGAGAATGTGGTCGACGCGGAGGCCACCTGCATGCCGCAGAACTGTCCGCAGCATGTCGCGATACGGCTCATAGCCTGCCGCCGCGAGTCGGCCGGGATGCCAGGGCGGCTGATTCCAGCCCTGCCCCTGCTGATTGAACCCGTCGGGCGGCGCGCCGACGGTCGCGCCGGACGCCAGCACGTCACCGAGCATCCAGGCATCGGCCCCGTGTCGATCGACGCCGACGGCCAGATCGGTGATGATCCCGATACTCATACCCGACGACGTCGCCGCGTGTTGGGCCGCGGCCAGCTGCTCGTCGCAGATCCACTGCAACCACATGTAGAAGTCGACGCGATCGCTGTACCGACGGCGAATTCGCTTGAGGTATCGCGGATCAGAAGCCTTGTCCGGCCAGGCGGTCTCATCACTTCCGAACCGTTCTACGAGAACACACCACGTAGCGAAACCCTTGAGCCCCTTGCCCTCTCGCTTTCGGAACCGCAGAAAGGCGTGATCTCGACGCTTACTGCGCGGAACGTCGTGGACGAGTTCGAGCACGTCGAGCTTTGCCCGGTATGACTTATTGCGCTTGATTCTCGACGGATCGAGGTCGTCGGTGAAGAACTCTTTCTGCAGTCCCTTGATCCACTTGCGTTGCGCCTTCGGCAGATCGTCGGTCTCGGGAATCTCCTCGATCCTGATGTAGAGCGGATTGACGAAACGACGCGTCGCAGGCAGGTATGGCGATGCCTCGACAGGTGGGCGTGGTGACGCGGCATGCATCGGATTGACCTGCACGAAGTCGGCGCCGTAGACACTGCCCGCGACCTCGCATACCTGGGCGAGGTCGGCAAAGTCGCCGACCCCCCACGACGACGCCGAACGCACCGAGTACAGCTGCAGTGCCAGCCCCCACTGTTGCGCGCCGAGCAGGTCGTCTGCGGTCGAGAGCCGACGTGGTGTGACGATCAAGGGTGCAGTCGCGTTGACGTCGCGCGCCGGATTGGCCGCGACGATCTCGTGATAGCCCTGCGGCAGATCCGACGGCAACGCGAACGTCGCCCGCCCGGTGAGCACACCATCGACGTCCCGCGGTTGAATCCATACGTCGAGCTGTGTCGGCGTGAGCGTGTCCCCCGATTCCGTTCGGATGCAGACCGCAACCGGATCGCCGTGCGGAACGTGCACAGCAAATGTCGTGTCATCACCCTCGGTGACAACGGTGACCGGGGGCAGGAAGGACCGCCACGGGGCGACGTCGAGTTCTGCCAGGGACTGCTCGATCTCGACGTCGGTGCCTGCCGCGACGTCGAGCGATGCGAGCACCGCAACCAGCGTGTCCCGCGATACCTCGTGATACTCCTGATCCCAACCGGTGTAGCCGATACTCACTCCGCAGCGCTGTGCGAGCTCGGCCAGCCGGTCACTCACCTGATCGGTCGTCACGTCTGCATCGTCTCACCGATTCGGCGGGGACGCGCGCTCACCGACAACCTTGCGCGACGACCCAGCACGCAGTTGAATTCTTGTGACCCCGATCACTGCACACTGGGAGTATTCATGGCCGACGACACGCTCACCCTCGACCCAGCAACCACCGCACTGGTTCTCATCGAGTACCAGAACGAGTTCACCAGCGACGGAGGCGTTCTGCACGACGCCGTCGCCGAGGTCATGGACTCGACGGGGATGCTGTCCAACACCGTCACACTCGTCGACAAGGCCCGCGCCGCAGGCGTGACGATCATGCACGCACCCATCACCTTCGCGCCGGGCTACGGCGAACTGACCCGACACCCGTACGGAATCCTCAAGGGCGTCGTCGACGGCAACGCCTTCGTGAAGGGCACGTGGGGTGCCGCGATCGTCGACGATCTCACCCCGACGGAGGGCGACATCCTCATCGAGGGCAAGCGCGGCCTCGACACCTTCGCGAGCACCAACATCGATTTCATTCTGCGCAGCAAGGGAATCGAGACGATCATCCTCGCCGGATTCCTCACCAACTGCTGCGTCGAGTCGACGATGCGATCAGGCTACGAGAACGGCTACCGCGTCATCACGCTGACCGACTGCACCGCCGCGACGTCGCCGGCCGAACACGAAAACGCCATCTCGTTCGACTATCCGATGTTCTCGCTGCCCGTCGAATCGTCGGAGGTTCTCGCGGCGCTGTAGGTGCCGGCCGGGCCTCACACCCGCCCGTCCACGCCCGCGTGATGCCGTGCGAACGTGATGTCAGACGGCGAGCGGCGGTCCGATGCCGAGGTCGCGCCACCGGCGGCATTGATACGTGGATCGACGCCGCGGGCAACCCGACCTATCGCCGACATGGTGTTGCCTCATAGTGTGCGGCAGGATCTCGTACGCCCCGTCGAAGTTCGATGCGCTCACTCGTTGGTCGAGAAGCGGCAGCAGCGACATCTCTGCGTCACTGGCCGTGTCGGAAACGTTCTGCACGACACTGCCAACCACCTCGAACACCCGCGCCATTCCCTGTCGTCTCCCGCGCACAACACCCCAATCACCACGCGACGACTGCGCGCGCTCGATGATCTCCTAGAAGAACTGGTCGCTGCGGCGGATCAGCGAGGTGGCGACGACGCTGATCAGTCCGGTCAGCACCAGGTAGCCCGCGGCCAGCCACGGCGTGCCACCCGCCGCGCCGAGCAGCGCGGTCAAGATGAGCGGCGTGAGACCCGACGCGTAGATGCCGGAGAACTGATACACCACCGACAGCCCGGTGTAGCGGACCGGCGTCGGATACAGGCTCGCGAACAGCGTGCCCTGCGCGCCATAGAACAGGGCGTGCACCACGCCGAACACCGCCACGAGTCCCACGGTGAACCAGATGAGGTCGGCGGTGCCGAAGAGCGCGAACACCGGGTACACCGCAAGCGAGTAGGCGATCATGCCCGCCAGGTACACGCGCTTGGGGCCGAACCGGTCGGTGAGCACGCCCGACACCGGTAGCAGCACGGCCATCACCAGCGAGGCGATTGTCACCGAGATCAGCACCGAGACCTTGGGCAGAACGAGTTGTGTTGTCGCATAGGCGATCGCGAACACACCCCAGGTGTTGAACGCCGACCCTTCACCCCAGCGAGCGAGCAGCCCGAGCACGGTGTTGCGCGTATACGGTCGACGCACCACCTCCTTGAGTGGCGCAGACGATTTCTGGGAGAGTTTGTCGACCTCCCGGAAGGCGGGCGTCTCGTCGACCTTCAGGCGCACCACGAACCCGATGACGACCAACACGATGCTGCCGAGGAAGGCGATGCGCCATCCGTAGGCGAGGAACGCGTCGTCGTCGAAAACCACCTGCAACAGCGCGAACATCGC
This sequence comes from Gordonia sp. 852002-51296_SCH5728562-b, assembly GCF_001665475.1. Classification (NCBI taxonomy): domain Bacteria; kingdom Bacillati; phylum Actinomycetota; class Actinomycetes; order Mycobacteriales; family Gordoniaceae; genus Gordonia; species Gordonia sp. 852002-51296_SCH5728562-b. The sequence continues at coordinate 41,469 of NZ_LZMI01000065.1, forward strand.
CGTGCCCAGTGCGAGGCCGAGCGCCAGACCGATCTGCGGAATCGAACCGAAGAAGCCTCGACGCCCCCGCGGACTGTGCTCGACGGCGAGCAGGACCGCACCCGCCCACTCCCCGCCGAGCGCGAACCCCTGCACGACGCGGAGTACCAGGAGCAGGATCGGTGCGACGATCCCGACCTGCGCGGCCGTCGGCAGCACGCCCATCAGTGCGGTCGCGAGGCCCATCATCACCATCGTCAACGCCAGCGTCTTCTTCCGGCCGATCCGGTCACCGATGTGACCGAACACGACGCCGCCGATCGGACGCACCACGAACCCCACGGCGAAGGTCGCGAACGTGAGCAGAGTGCCGACGAATCCGCTCTGGTGCGGGAAGAACACCGTGTTGAAGACAAGACTCGCCGCGGTCGCGTACAGAAAGAAGTCGTACCACTCGACGGTCGTCCCGAGCAGACTCGCCACCGCGACGGTCCGCAACCGCCGACGCCGCTCGCCGTCGGTCTCGTCTGTCCGCGGCTCCGCGCTTGCAGCGGTCGGCGTGCTCGCGGCGTTCGGCGTGCTCGCGGCGTTCGGCGATCCGGCGAGCGGATCAGATGCGGTCGTGGGAGTCGCAGTCACGGTTATTCGACGCTACGCACCACCACGCCGATGAGCCCAGACCATGAATCACGGTGATCTCAACTAAGTGTGATCCCCACCGGCCGTCACCGTGCGACGCACACCACCGGGGCGTCGGCGCCGAGGCCCCGCAGCGCCAGGGACTGCGCTCGTGGCGAGTAGGTGAAGTCGGTGTGCTCGGTGTGGTCGTCGGCGCAGCCGTTCTGGATCACGATGTTCTCGACGCGGGCACCGGGACCAGCCGTCAGAAACGAAGCCGTGTACGGCGTGGAGACCTCGTCGTAGATAGTGGTGAGCACCGTGTAGCCGATTCCCGGCAGAGTGTCACCACCGCGGTTGAGTCGAGTGATGAACGCCGACCCCACCTCTTGATCCGCACCGGCGGGGCCCGACGCTGCGCCAACCTCGGAGCTCATGTCGATGCTCACTGCCCGGAGATCGTTCTCGAGACCGACCAATCCGTTCATCGTCGTACCATGATTGGTCGCGACCATTGTCACCACGTGAGACACCTTGTTGCGCTGAGGATTCGACGCATCCGCACCACCGTGGAACTTCAGGTAGCCGCGCGCGATGACACCGCCCTGAGAGTGGCCGACGAGATCGACCTGGCGCGCACCGGTCGCCCGCAGCACCCGATCAACGAACGCACCAAGCTGTGCCGACGACTCGTCGACGTGGCCCGCGCCGTACTCGCCGCCGTGCTGCCGTGCGGGTATTCCGCCACCATCGGTCGCAGACAGTATTCCCAGGTTCGGTGCGAAGACACAGAATCCGTGCCTCGCAAGCACCGGCGCAAAGCCTGCCCAAGTCTGATACGCCGATTCCCAGGTTCCATGCACCAGAACGACGGGACGCGGATGGGCAGCAGATGGTCGACAGGCCCAGTTGTTTGCGCCCGGTGGATTCGCTTCGGGATTCGAGAATCGTGCCGCCGCGCGGAAGTTGGACTGTACGGGACCGCTACCCACGGGGTCTGCACCGACGCTTGTCGCCGCATCCGCCGTCGGCGCGAGAAGCGCTGCGGCCAGGAGCGCCGCAGACACTGCCGTGACGACCGTCGACCCGATGCGACGTGAACGAATCGGACAAATACGAAATCCGTTGCGCAGCACTGATTCCCCCGTGAATTGACTGGTTTTGATCATAAATTCGCGATTGAGCATAGGGGCCAATGGGGGCGCAAGACCGGTCATGTGGTCGGTCAGTAGTTGCTCAACCGAGTGTGTCGCCGCTCGCATCGCCTGTTCGAGGTGGTCGGCGCTAATGCGGGCAATTCGTGGCAGGGGCAATTCAAAAGATCAGGCATTTCAGAACACCGCGATGCGGTCGCTACCCGAAGAGAACTCCCGGGTTGAGAAGCCCCGACGGATCGAGCGCAGCCTTGATCGCCCTCATCGTGTCGAGGTCGACTGCCGATCGGCCAAGCCCGGTCCAGGCGACTTTCGCGCGGCCGATTCCGTGTTCCGCGCTGATGCTGCCGCCGTGGGCGGAGACGATTCGAAACACCTTGTCACTCAACGATTCCACCGATTTCTCGGCGACGTCGAGCAGGTTCACGTGGATGTTCCCGTCGCCCACGTGCCCGAAAAGGATTGGCCGACAATCGTCATCAGCGATGGCAGCGAGCTCATCGAAGGCCACCGGCAATTCCCGCAGCGGAACCGAGACGTCGAGCTTGACCACCGGCGTCGTCGTCGACCGCGCAATGGATTCGGTATGACTCTCACGTACGAGCCACAGATCGCGCGAAGGACCCGGTTCCACGACCGCGTCGACGACGCCCGACTGACCGTCGAGCACTTGCAGCACAACGTCTTCCGCGTCGTGCGGACCCGAGACCTCCAGGAGGACATAGAACTGCGCGGGAGTCGACACGGCCGTCGGACTCCGTGCTCGTGCACCAGGTCGACGCCCGCCTGGGTCATGATTTCCGCGGCCTCTGTAGTCAGGCCGGCATCGGATACGGCGTCGATCAGCGCGAGTGCAACCGATACGTCGTCGATCGCAGCGATGAATACGACGGTCGCTCCGGTCGTCGGAACCAGGCGGACGAGCACGCGCGTGATAACGGCCAGGGTTCCCTCGCTCCCCGCGAGCAGGCCCGGAATGTCGTATCCCACATTGTCTTTCACGAGACTGCGCCAGCGGCGCAGGACCTGTCCATCTGCGCGCACGGCCTCGATCCCGAGTAGCTGACTGCGGGTGTTGCCATGCCGGATCATTCGGGTGCCGCCCGCGTTGGTCGCCACCATTCCGCCGAGCGTTGCCGACTCGCGCGACGCGAGATCGACGCCGAACCGGAGACCCACACTCGACGCCCGCGCATCGAGTGCCGCAAGCGTCACCCCTGCCTGCACGCCGACGCTGCGACCGACCGTGTCGATCTCGTCGATGTCGGTCATACGTGTGGTCGACAGCACAATCGCCGGAGTCGAGGCATCGGCGGGCGGGATCGACCCGCCGACAAGCCCGGTATTGCCGCCCTGCGGACAGATCGCGATACCTTCGTCGGTGCACAGCCCGACGACCGCGGACACCTCCTCGGTGGTGCGGGGTCTGACAACCGCGACGGCGCTGCCGGTCCAGCGACCTGTCCAGTCGGTGAGGTAACCCGCCATCGCATCGGCGTCGCTGAGGACGTGCGACGACCCGACGATGTCGCCGAGTCTGCCGAGGGCGTTGAGTCTGCCACTCACTGGATCACCGAGGTCAGGGGTCACCACCCGATTATGCTGGCTTGATGGCCTCCGCGATCGGCGTGGAGCCGTCGTTGAACTCGATGAACGTGCCGATGGTCGACGGCTCGACGATCACGGCCGCCGCGACCTGCGCGACGTTGTCGCGGCTGGTGTGCCCCTTCGTCCAGTCGCCCTTGTGCGTGACGTCGATGCGGCCGGTGCCCGGGTCGTCCGTGAGTGCACTCGGTCCGAGAATCGTCCATTCCAGGTCGGTCTTCTTCAGATACTCGTCGGCCTCGGCCTTCGATTCCGCGTACGCGTAGAACGAATCACCTTCCGGCACACCGTGATCGGGTCCGGCGCCGAAGTACGAAACCATGATGTATCGGTCGATGCCTGCCGCTTTCGCCGCATCCATCGACCGGATGGCCGCATCCCGGTCGACGGCGTAGGTGCGTTCTGGACTTCCACCACCAGCACCTGCCGACCACACGACGACGTCCTGTCCCGCCAGGACCGAGGCGAGGCCGGCCGTGTCGAGCTTCTCCACATCTGCGAGCAGCGGCTCCGCGCCGGTCGCCGAGACGTCGTCGGATTGGGCGTCGTTACGAATGACGGAGGTGACCTTGTCTCCCCTGTCGCTCAAGATCTTGGCCAGTCGCAGTGCGATCTTGCCGTGTCCGCCGATGATGATCACCTGGGTCATGAGAGTCCTCGTTTCGTCGGTGAATGGGTCGCCACATCCAACGTACCGACGCCGACGGCTCATTCCTCCCGAAGCACAGACACCCCTCGAGCGAACACCCTTCGCCGAGTTTACGATTCGATTACTTAGCATCAAGCAACTATATTGATCGTGGCTGGGTCCCTTGACCGACTTCTCGTCATCAGGGCATTCGTAGCCCGGAAAACAACACAGTTATCGACAAGTTCGACCAATCGAGCACGATTGACAAAGAAGGTGATCACCCTGTCCGACTCCACTTCAATCATCTCCACGACGCTCGACGGGGCAGGCACCAACGACGTCGCGGTGCTGCACCATCATCTGGTTCGCGTCACCCGCGCACTTCGCACCAGTGGGACCGGCAATCTCAGCGTCGGAACGGCATCGGCGCTCTGGACGATCAACGCGCACGGCCCGCTGCGCATGTCGGCACTTGCCGAGCGTGAGTCGGTCGCGTTGCCGACGATCTCACGCCTCGTCGCGAGCCTCGAGCAACTCGGGTACGTGACCAGGACACCCGATCCCGAGGACGGTCGGGCGCGTCTCCTGGTGGCAACCCCCGAAGGCGCGGATGTGATCACGCACGCTCGTACCAAAAAAGCCCAGTTACTCGGAGCCGCGATGGAGCGGCTCGATTCTCAGCAGCGAGAGCGCGTCCACGCGGCCATCGAGGATCTCGCCGACGCGCTGGCAGAGGAGATCTCGACCTGACGGCATCACCTGCTCCGCGGAGTGCCCCCCATCCCCACCACCAGATATCTCCACTGACGACTTCCTCCGTTCACTGACTTTGCAAAAGGATTCACATGACCACTGCGGTTAACGGCGCCGGGTCCGCCCAACCGGCACAGGCTCCCGCTCACGATCCCCACTACAAGTGGATAGCGCTGTCGAACACGACGCTCGGCATGCTGATCGCGACCATCAACTCATCGATCGTGCTCATCGCGCTGCCTGACATCTTCAAGGGCATCAACCTCAATCCGCTTCTCCCCGAGAACACCAGCTACCTGCTGTGGATGATGATGGGATTCCTCGTCGTCACCGCGGTGCTGGTGGTGAGCTTCGGACGACTCGGTGACATGTTCGGTCGCGCCCGGATGTACAACATGGGCTTCGCCATCTTCACCGTCTCGTCGATCCTGTTGGCGATCACCTGGTTCGACGGCAGCGAGGCAGCTATCTGGCTGATCTTCTGGCGCATCATTCAGGGCGTCGGAGGAGCGTTCCTGATGGCCAACTCGTCGGCCATCCTCACCGACGCCTTCCCACCGAACCAGCGTGGTCTGGCAATGGGCATCAACGGTGTCGCAGCCATCGCAGGCTCGTTCCTCGGCCTGCTCGTCGGCGGTTTGCTCGCGCCGATTCAGTGGCATTACATCTTCCTGGTCTCAGTGCCCTTCGGCGTCGTCGGAACCATCTGGGCCTACCTCAAGCTGCGTGACACCGGTGTCCGCAAGCACGCCAAGATGGATTGGTGGGGCAACGTCACCTTCGCCGTCGGCCTGGTCGCGATCCTCATCGCCATCACCTACGGCATCCAGCCCTACGGCACCTCGAACATGGGGTGGACGAACCCGTGGGTCCTCGCCGGCCTGATCGGCGGTGTCATCGTCCTGGCCATCTTCGTGCTGATCGAGACCAAGGTCGCGAGCCCGTTGTTCGAACTCTCTCTGTTCCGCAACCGCTCCTTCGCATACGGCAACCTCGCCAACCTGATGGCGTCGATCGGTCGTGGTGGACTGCAGTTCCTGCTCATCATCTGGCTGCAGGGAATCTGGCTACCGCAGCACGGCTACGACTACAGCCGCACCCCGCTGTGGGCAGGTATCTACATGGTTCCGATGACCATCGGCTTCCTCCTCAGCGCACCGGTGTCGGGCGCGCTCAGCGACAAGCTGGGCACCAAGTGGTTCACCACGCTCGGCATGCTCATCACTGCAGGCACCTTCGCGGCACTCATCGCGATCCCCGTCGACTTCGACTACTGGGTGTTCGCACTGATCCTGCTGATCAACGGCGTCGGCATGGGCCTGTTCGCCTCGCCGAACCGAGCGGAGGTCATGAACAGCCTTCCGATCACGTCTCGTGGTTCCGGCGCGGGCATGATGACGACGTTCCAGAACGCTGCGATGGTGTTGTCGATCGGCCTCTTCTTCTCGCTGATGATCGCGGGTCTGAGCCAGCACCTGCCGACGGCCATGTACAGCGGACTCACGTCCAACGGCATGCCGTCGGAAGCTGCCAACGGAATCGCGCACCTGCCGACGGTCGGCATTCTGTTCGCCGCGTTCCTCGGGTACAACCCGATCAAGGAGGTCGGGGGCCAGGCACTGCAGTCACTTCCGCAGGCCAGCGCCGATCACCTCACCGGGCTCAACTTCTTCCCGCACCTGATCAGCGATCCGTTCTCCGACGGCCTCACCGCGGCGTTCACCTTCGCCATGATCTGCTGCGTGATCGGCGCGATCGCGTCGCTGTTCACCGGCAGCAAGACGATGAAGGTCGAGACGGTCGACGGTGCCGCCGCGGAGTCGCATCAGCCTGCCGAATCACTCGGCGAAGAGCTCGCCGCCGTCGCCGCCGACGCGAGCGAGATGCCCGGCGAACTGGTGACCCCCGACTCGTCGCGCCGTTCCTGACGCCGCCGCCGCTGGTCCGCTGGTCGAGCTTGTCGAGACCACCGCTGGTCGAGCCACATCCGGAGGGATCGAGCTCACGCCCGCTGGTCGAGCCCGATCCGCTGGTCGAGCTTGTCGAGACCACGCCCCTGGCTCGGTAGATGTGTGTCGTTTGTGAGGATGTGGGTGCTGCAGCACCCACATCTTTACGTTCGACACACATTTAGGCCGGAGTGGGGGCCGCTCCTCGAGCTTCCCCCGCTGGTCGAGCTTGTCGAGACCACCCTCAGTCGTGGAACTCGTTCTTCGGGAGCCGTTCTCGGGCGTCGGCCGACCAGCGGGCGGCGCGGACACGCAGGTTCCAGCGAGCAGGAGGCACGGTGAAATCCATCCACCGACCGTCGCCGAGCCAGAGTGACCAGAGATCCTCGTCGGGAAAATCGCCCATCCGCACGTAGACCCGTTCACCCGCTGCCGTCGCGGTCAGCCAACCCTGGTCGGTCGGATCGTCGACGAACTGGGCTTCCGCAGCGAGTACCGACTCCAAGTCGACGACGCGATCGGCACGACTCACCATTGCTCTCCCCCTCGTTGATCCACCCCGGGCGTCACCTCGAAACCCCGACTACCCCGAGCTCAGTCGTCGAGCCCCACGCTGCTGACCGCGGCGACGACCTCACGACACAGCTCGCGCCCTTCGCGGAGCGGCACTATGCCGGTCGTGTGGACCAGGTACGCGACGTTCCCGCGCGCAAAGACCTCGTACCGCAGTGCGCAGAACCTACGCTCGCCGAGATCGAGGTACGTCCCGGTCTGCAGCGACGCCCCCTCCGTCCGGAATCCCCGAGCAGTGGTGACGACGTCGTCTTCATCCCAGTCCGGCAGGGCGCGGGCCTCGACAGGCGCATGGTCGAGAAGTGCACCGAGGTCGGTGTGATGGTCGACGATGAACCGGGTGAGCACGATCGCGATGGTGCCTTCACAACCGTTTCCCGCGACGAAAAGGCGCAGACATCCCGGCGACTGTGCGGCCTGCCAGGCGTCGTCGAGGTCAATGGTGATCTCGCCGGGTACTGACATCGGATCAGTGACCCGATGCGCGGAGACCGCCATGCGGGTGAGTCGGTCGAGGATCGGCACCGGGGCATCGGCCGCCGACCGCGCAGCTTCGCTTGATCGTCGACGCCGTGCCGCGCCGGCGCTGCGCGGAGCGTGCGCGCTGTGTCCACCCGTACGGGTCGACGCGGCTCCGGGCCGGTCACGACGATTCATCCGCGTGAAGAACTCGCCCGTTCGCGTATCGATTTCGCCTGTGACGGCGCCGAAATCGGCCTGGTCGGCAAAGCCGGCAGCAATCCCTGTCGAGCCGGCTATCCCCATCGAGTCAGCGATCCCCGTCGAGTCGTCTGGGCACTCGGCGGGGTCCGCGGGCTCGGTCGGTTCGGAGGCCTGTGCGGCCTCTGGTGGGTGGATCGGTTCGGCGAGCGTGGTCGACTCGCTCTTCACGGCTGGGTCGGGCGCATCCGGGCCGGTCTGCACGAGGAGCCGGGTCACCGGTACGGCATCGCTGTCAACGGACACCGGACAATGGTACGCACGTAACAAACCTGGTGACCATCTCGCGCGGCAGTTGGACGTCCCACACCTCACCGAATCCGCTGAACTGAATCATGCTGTCGCGCTAGCGAATTCGCGGGTGATCGTTCGCCGTACTCAGAAGCCGGATGAACCACCACTCGACTTCGAGGACCGCGACGACCGGAAGAGCATGTAGCCGCCGTAGATCGCGAGGGCGATGAGTCCGACCCAGAAGAGCCCCTTGAGTACCGGGCCGATGATCGCGAGCGCAATCAGCGCCACGACGACGATCCCCAGGATCTTCCAGAAGCCCATTCCCGAGCCATTGTTGTTATTGCTGTTCGACGATGTGCTGGTGCTGTCATATGAAGTGGTCATGACTCCACGATGCGCGAGATCTGCAGGGAAATCACCTGTTCGGAGCCGATCTGGGGGAAAGATCAGGGGCATCCCCGAGCCGGCTGCGGCGCGGTGTAACTCCACCCGAGGGATGCCGGATTGCCCCACGCACACCGGTCCCGGAACCAGCCGATGCAGATGTCGGCGATGAGTTCTGCGGAGGCGCTCACGAGATAACCGTGGGTGCAGTCGTCGAAGCGGTCGTCGAGGCGCCACCGATTGCGCACCGAGCGCGGTACTGAATAGCCGGCAAGTCGAGGATGTTCCATCAGGGCCGTCGACAATCTCACCAGGTAGACATCGCCGTGCAGGACGTGCACCTGGGCGCACTCGACGTCGGCGTCAGGAGCAACTGTGGTGTCGAGTCCGGCGGGTCCGAGATCGAGTACAGCCGCGTTCGGCATCGCGCCCAGCTCCCGGATCAGCCACGTCCGCATCTCCGCCCAACCGGGCAATGCGGACGGCCCGCGCGACACATTGTGCGAAGTAGGGGTGTTCATACTGCCATGCCTCATCTCGGCGATCGGATGTGCTCTTACACGCGCACATCACAGTGAAGCACCCACCACCGACAGATTCGTCGAACACATACTCGACAAGGCTCGTGTCGCAGCTACTTCTTCTCCGGGTCGTCGCGGCCGAGGGCGGCGTCGGTCTGTGCGTCCGCATACCCGGGCTTGGTGATCCAGTTGGCCTCCAGGCCGTCGGCGCGCTTCTGCGCTTCGTACTCCTCGGCGATGTTCTCGTGGTCGACAGTGATCAGGGGAGACCCGCCGAACTCCCGATACAACGCGAAGACGACGAGCACCAGCCCGAGCACCGCGCACACCCACGTGCTACCCGGAACACTCGACCACCCGCGATCGACAACGTCGACAATCGCCCACACAACCCCGACCAGTCCGATGCCGACCAGCACCACGAAGACACCTTTACCGCGCATCGATTACACCTTTCGCCTGCATGTTCCTGCCCGCACGCTCGACCCGGATCGCTCGTAGCCGATCCTGCCACTCCACCGCACGACCCGAGGACCTACGACACAAAACCAACCGACCACGGCAAGATGGCCTCATGCCGATTCCCGGATTCATCACCGAACTGCGCTCCCACGTAGGGCATATGCCGCTGTGGCTCTCCGGTGTGAGCGGAGTGGTCCGTGACGACCGCGGACGCATCCTGCTCACGCAGCGCGCCGACACCGCCGAATGGGCGGTCGTCTCCGGCGTGCTCGAACCGGGAGAAGAGCCCGCACGAGCGATCATCCGGGAGATCGCCGAGGAGACCGCCGTCGACGCGGAGGTGGTTCGATTGACCAGCGTCGACGTCACTCCGATGGTCACCTATCCCAACGGCGATCAGACGCAATACCTCGACGTGTGTTTCCTGGTCCGCCACGTCGCAGGTACGCCACGCGCAGCCGACGACGAGAACACCGACGTCGCATGGTTCGCGCCAGATGCGTTGCCCGCGAGCCTTTCCGAGACGTCGAAGCTGCGCATCGAGAAGGCACTGGCCGACAATGCGGAAGCATGGTTTCAGCGCTGAGCCAACTCCGCCGACATCGCGAGATCGCAGATTCGGCCGCCAACTCGCGCGTGAGGTCGATCACGCGCATCGGCCCAGACGCGATGCGGTCGTGATGCGCGGTGCCCGAGTTCGCGCGATCGACACCGGACAGTGACCTTCGGATCGGAATAGCGCGACGGTGCCTACGCCTTGAAGCAGCTATGGCCGATTCAACGAACTCAGACTCCTCGACTACTGACTCAGCGAAGACACCGACCAACGAGAACACACTCGACATCGAGTCGGCCGCCGTCACCGCGCGGCAGGCTGTGGCCAACGAGTACGGCGAACCTTCGACGGTCGTCGAAATCGTGAAGGCCGAATTGCCACTCCCCGACCCGGGACAGGTCGTCATCGATGTCACGGCGATCGGCGTCAATCCCGCCGACGCCAAGACCGTGCGCGGAGTGATGGGCACCGACGAATCGAAACTTCCCATCCCCATCGGCAACGAACTCGCAGGCGTCGTCCGTGCCGTCGGCGATCCACTCGACGGCCAGACACCCGGTTTCGCGGTCGGCGACGAGGTCATCGCCTACCCGATCTCAGGCGCCTACGCCGACCACGTCGTCGTCAACGAGAGGTCGGTTCACCGCAAACCGGCAGGACTCGACGACGAACATGCGGCGAGTCTCCTGCTGGCAGGTGTCACCGCTGCCGACGCGATCGCCACCGCCGGCGTGCAGGCCGACGACACCGTGCTCATCCACGGCGGCGCCGGAGCCGTCGGCGTCATCGCGGTGCAGTTGGCACGCAAGATCGGAGCAACCGTCATCGCCACCGCCGCGCCCGCCAATCACGACCATCTGCGCGAACTCGGGGCCATCCCCGTCGCATACGGCGACGGCCTTCTCGAGCGCGTACAAGCGGCGGCTGCAGAAAGCCCGGTCACGGTGGCCATCGACACGGTGGGCACCGACGAGGCGATCGACGTGTCCCTCGCGCTCGTCGACGACCGCGACCGCGACCGCATCGTCAGCATCGCGGCGTTCGGACGCGGCGACGACGGCATCGTGCTGATCAACGGTTCCACTCCGCAGAGCAAGGAGAACCGCAGCAACGCAATCGACGACCTCATCGCCGACGCGGCATCGGGCGCTCTAATGACAGATGTCGCCGGGACGTATCCGTTGGACCAGGCCGCCAAGGCACTCGACGACATCTTGTCGTCGCATCCGCGCGGCAAGTTCGTCTTGCTGCCCTGACCGCTGATCTCTGACCCGAAGTCGGATCGATCAATCTCGCCGGGTAGGCCTCGGCCACGGCGCCGCGCATGCAGACCGAGCGTGCACGGAGTCCCCCGGCAATCGCGATGTATCTGCTAGTTCCATAGACGCGAAAGGTGTTCCATGACAGTCCCAATCATCACCCTCAACAACGGCGTCGAGATCCCGCAGCTCGGTTTCGGTGTGTTCCAGATCGAGCCGGAGAAGACGGTCGACGCGGTGCGGACCGCGCTCGACGTCGGCTACCGCCACATCGACACGGCCGAGATGTACGGCAACGAGAAGCAGGTCGGTGAGGGCGTCAACGGGTCCGACATCCCGCGCGACCAGGTGTTCATCACCAGCAAGCTCAACAACGGATTCCACGCGTACGACGACGCACTCAAGGCCACCGACCAGACGCTCGCCGACCTGGGCGTCGACGCCGTCGACCTGTTCTTGATCCACTGGCCGCTGCCGGAGGTCGGGGATTTCGTCGAGACATGGAAGGCGCTGGAGAAGATCTACGCCGACGGCAAGGCGCGAGCCATCGGAGTGTCGAATTTTCAGAAGCACCACCTCGAGCGGCTCTTCGCCGAGACCGAGATCGTGCCCGCGGTGAATCAGATCGAGGTGCACCCCTATCTGACGCAGGACGATCTGCGGGCATTCAACGCCGACCACGGCATCGCGACCGAGGCGTGGTCGCCGATCGCGCAAGGCGACGTCCTCGACGACCCGGTCCTGAAGAAGATCGCCGAGGAGAAGGGTAAGTCGACTGCCCAGGTCACCCTGCGGTGGCACATCCAGCGCGGCGACATCATCTTCCCCAAGTCGGTCACCCGCTCGCGCGTCGAGGAGAACTTCGACATCTTCGACTTCGAGCTGTCCGGCGACGACGTCGCAGCCATCGACGGCCTCAACAAGAACAAGCGCCGCGGCCCCGACCCGGACACCTTCAACTACGTGCCCTGACCTGCGCCGCGCAAACGGTTCGCTCCCGCTCGGCGAAAAGCCGAGCGGGAGCGGCGGCTTTCGCCAATCGAGCTGGTCCACCGCTGATCGAGCCACTCTTCCGCTGATCGAGCCACTCTTCCGCTGATCGAGCTTGTCGAGATCACCCCTTCCGCTGATCGAGCGGGCGCGAGCGCAGCGAGCACCCGAGTCGAGATCACTCCCCCACCCCGAAACATCTCGCGAGCACCGTCGCGCACAATGAGATGAATGAAGATCTCGCAGCGCGCCCAGGAGGTCGCACCGTTCTACGCGATGGACTTCGCGAGCAGAGCGGCCGCCGTCGAGGCGCAGGGCAGCCCGGTGATTCGGCTGAGCATCGGCGAACCCGATTTCGGTGCTCCGCCTGCATTTCTCGCGGCAGCCCGAGAGGTCTCCGACGGCCGCCCACTGACGTACACGGGCGCACTTGGCCTCCCCGAACTACGTGAGGCCATCGCCGACTTCTATCGCCACCACTTCCGCGCCAACGGCGTCACGGCGGAGCAGGTCGCAGTCACCTCGGGAGCGTCGGCGGCGCTGCTTCTCGCATGCGCCGCGCTGATCGACCCGGACGACGGTGTGCTGATCGGCGATCCGTCGTATCCGTGCAATCGACAGTTCGCGCAGGCGTTCGGCGCGCGCGTCAGCTTGGTGCCGACCGGCGTCTCCGATCGCTTCCAGCTCACCCCGGATGCCGTCGACGCCGCGTGGTCGGAGAGCACACGCGGGGTGATCGTGGCGTCGCCGTCGAACCCGACCGGCACGTCGTTGCCCTACGACGAGCTCGTCGAGCTGTGCCACCGCGTTGCCGCGCGCGGCGGGTGGAGCATCGTCGACGAGATCTACCTCGGACTCTCCGATCCCGGGCCCGACGGCCGGCCTCCACGCAGCGTCCTCGCCGATCCCACCACCGGCCCCGATGTTGTTGTGGTGAACAGCTTTTCGAAGTACTTCGGCATGACGGGCTGGCGGCTCGGCTGGTGCATCCTGCCACCCGACATGGTCGACGTCGTCGAGCGCCTCGCGCAGAACTTCTACGTGTGCCCACCCACGCCGGCACAGTACGCTGCGCTGAGCTGCTTCAGTCCGGAATCCCTTGCGGTATGCGAAGATCGACGCCGCGAGTTCGTCTCGCGCCGACAACTCGTACTCGACGCACTCACTGCGATGGGCTTGCGTGTGCCGGTCATCCCCGACGGCGCGTTCTACGTGTACATCGACGTCTCCGACACCGGACTGGGCTCGTGGGAATTCTGCGAGCGCGCACTCACCGAAGCGCACGTAGCACTCACTCCCGGAAAGGATTTCGGCGTCGCAACGGCCGATGATCACGTCCGACTGTCATACGCGGCATCGACGGCCGATCTCACCGAAGGACTCCGACGTCTCGCATCGTTCGTCGAAGGTCTGGCGTCATGAACCTCGACGGCACTGCCCCCGACGACGCAGACCTCGACACCGCCGCACTCGACCACATAGTCGACGCCGCGCCCGCGGATGGCGCGCTACCCGGCGTCGTCGCAGGTGTGACCACCGCCGACGACACGATCTACCTCAAAGCTGCAGGTCCACGGACCGCGGGCACCGACGAGGCGCTGGCCGCGGATGCCGTTCTCGCACTGTTCTCGATGACCAAACCGCTGACCGCAACGTTGGCACTGCAACTCGTCGACGACGCCCTCCTCGACCTCGACGCCCTCCTCGACCTCGACGCCCCCGCGTCCGAGTACGCCCCCGACCTCTCCGGGATCGGCGTCCTCACCGGGTTCGATGGAGACACACCGGTGATACGCGCGCCACGGACTCCTGTGACCACCCGCCAATTACTCACTCACACAGCAGGATTCGCCTACGACTTCTTCGACGCCGACTGCGCGCGAGCGGTCGCGGACCTCGGCCTGCCCGACGTCGCGACCGCGACCAAGGCATCGCTGCAAGCACCACTGATGTTCGATCCCGGAACCCGATGGGAGTACGGGACGAACCTCGACTGGGCGGGCAGGGTCATAGAGGGCGCGACCGGACGCCGACTCGGCGACGTCATGACCGAACGGCTACTCACACCACTAGGTATGCGCGACACCACTTTTCGACGCGGACCACAGATGCTCGAGCGGAGCGCGACCCTGCACGTGCGCATCGGCGACGGTCACCTCAAGGCATTGCGGCCACCGACCTCGCCCGACGACCCCGAACTCGATATGGGCGGCCAGGGCCTCTACTCCACAGCCGATGACTTCCTCACATTCATCCGCTTCTGGTTGCGCGGCGGCCGATCCGACTCGGGGCAACAGCTCCTCCGCCGGGAAACGGTCGACGCCGCGACACGCAACCACCTCGGGGCGCTCGGGATCACGCCGCTCCCCGGCGTCAACCCACGCAAGACCAACGACGTCGACTTCTTTCCCGGCGTCGACAAGGGGTGGAATCTCATCGCGATGACAAACAATTCCCAGGCACCGACCGGACGCAGCGCGGGCTCGATGGGCTGGGCCGGGCTGGCCAACCTCTACTTCTGGGTCGATGCCCAAAGAGGCATCGGCGGACTCTGGGCCACCCAGCTCCTACCATTCTTCGACCCTGCCGCCGTCGCCGCGTCGCAACAGTTCGAGAAGGCGGTCTACGACTCCCTGCGCTGAGCGCGCCTGGCGACGCCGCGGTCCGGCGCCGGCGCCGAACGTCACGCTGCACGGGCCACCGGGGCCGGTGCGCGGCGTCGTAAATGTGTGTCGTCTTGAAGGATGTGTGTGCTGCAGCGCCCACATCCTTCGATACGACACACATTCATGCGCTGGCAGGTTCGACGATCAGCGCCAACGTCACCAGCCAGCGTCGAATCAGCGCTGTCACTCTCCCTGCGCGAAGGTCGTCCCAGGTCCAGCGCACGACCATGATGCCCATCGCGCGGAGTTCGTCTTCCCGACGCTTCTCGCGCACCACGACCTCAGTGGCGTCTTCCCCTGGTTTGAGTAGCTTCGCGTACTTCACCTTGCCGTCGAACTCTCCGACGAGCCTCCCGCCCCAATCGAAATCGGTACGCGCCACGTGCTCGCCGTCGACGTCGCGGAACGTGTGCTGCAGGCGCGGCGCGGGCAGACCCGCCTCGATCATCTGCGCCCGACTCCACGACTCGCCCGGATTCTCCGACCGCCCATCGGCGTGATGCAGCGCTCGGCGCGCAAGACCCACACCACGACGCTTGCCGGCGAGCATTTTGGTCATGCCGTCGCGGTCGGCACCGAGCCGCAGAGCCGAATCAACAACGGCGAGCGCCTGGGCGAACGTCTGTGCCCCGCAGGCAATGTCGACGGCCGTTCGTTCGATCGAGGTGATCAGCACGCCGTCGACCTCGACGAGTTCGTCGTCAGACAGTGCCGCGACATGGCGGTGATGGGTCGCGGTTCGAAATCCCGCACCACTCACCGTCGTCGAATGGACGCGCGTCAGCGTCGGCGAGAGCATCTCGAGGCCATGCACCGCCGCGGCACTCTGATGACTCAGCGCAGCGCGAGCCTTCGGCCCCGACTCCTCCACTCCTGATACCGCTGCGCCCGACTCCTCCACTTCAGGCTTCCCGGCGCCCGACTCGACAGCGCCCGACTCGCCCGGCCCGAGATCCCCTGCGCCCACGCCATCACCCCTCACGGCTCGCACGGACGCGAGCGCGACGAGCCGGTGGCGTTCGAGCCGAGTCCGCTCGGCGCGGACGACGAAGACCCCGCGATGGACACGCTCGATCTCCCGTCGACGCAGCGACGCGCGCAGGTCGTTGTCGGTGTATCCGGCGGCAAGAACCGCGTTCCGATGGATGAGCCCGAACCGGTCGGCTGGATAACAAGCAGCGGGATAGCGGGCAGCAGAGTCAGGTTCAGTAGCGGGTGAGTGCATGACATATCCGACGCACCCCCGACCCGCCGGGTTCCACATCCGCCGAGATACGCCTCTGGCCGCGGTAAATGTGTGTCGAACGTGAGGATGTGGGTGCTGCAGCACCCACATCCTTCGATCCAACACACGTTCACAACCAGGCCCGACGTCGGGCGCGCCGCGCCCAGCCGCGGACGACCGCCGCGCTCGCTGGCGAAGTCGGCGAAGTCACAGATCATGCAGCGCATGGTCTCGCAGGCCAGCGAGCGCGAATCCCGACTTCTCAACGCGCCCTTCCACGACTGGTCGGCCGCAAAGTTCGTCGTGGCGTCAGTGCTGCGACAACGTCGCCGGGCACGTTCGGGCCGGACGTTGGATCGCGGTCTCGGGCGAATCCGGTACCGGTCGGACCGCCGTACTCCGGGCCGCGGTCGAACTCCCTCCGCTGCGGCATAGCATCGAAGACCTCCACGATCTGGTGCCGACACTGCTCAAACAACTGACCCGTGGACGGGAGTTGACCGTCGCTCCGGACGCGACGCAATCGTGCGCAGCCTCGAGGAGAACAACCACAGCAAGGCCGCGGCCGCCGCGGCCCTCGGTATCTCGCGGGCGACCATCTACCGCAAGATCCGCGAGTTCGGGATCAACACCTGACCCCGTGCATCAGTGCCAGTCGCTGACCGCCACATCGCGCGGTGCGGGTGTCCCCTTGCCGGACTCGATCAGCGCTTTGAGGCTCAACAGGAAGACCGCCCACTTGGTGCTGCAGTGATTCATGAACGGCACCTGCTCACGCCAGCCGTCGTGACTGAACATCACGATGGCGTGGTCTCCCTCCTGGCGCAGCGACCACGTGATGGTCGTGCCAACCCACTCGTCCGGCCCCTCGACGACCCGCCATCGCACCGACTCCGACGGAACGGTCTCGAGTACCTCCATGTCGAATCCGCCGACTGGCGGGAAGCGGAATTCGAGGCGTCCACCGGCCGTGCCGTCCCCGCTCACGTCTTCTGTCCACCAGCCCGCAAGACCGTCGATCGTGGTCAGTACGTCGTAGACGTCTGTGGTGGTGGCGCCTTCGACGCCGATCCTGTGCAGAATGCTGCTCATCACGTACTCCCTTGTTCTTTATGTTCTGAACGGCTCTGTTCTGGACCGTTCTGTTGCGAACGTTGGTGTTCTGTCTTGCTGCGGTTCCGGGCATGCTGCAACGCCTCGGCGATGCCCTTGATGCGATGCAGCCGGGCATCCCATGCCGCGCCGACGGATTCGAGCTGCGCAGCAGCCTTCGCGAGCTGAGCCCTGTTGACGTCGTAACGTCGCTCGCGTCCCGCAGGCGTCGCGTGCACGAGTCCTGCTCGGTCGAGTACGCCGAGATGCTTCGCCACTCCCTGCCTGCTGACCGGAAGCTGTTCGCTCAACGACGTCGCTGTCCCACCGTCGCCTGCGAGAAGAAGGTCGACGATGCGGCGCCGCGTCGGATCTCCGATGGCCGACCACAGCGCGTCGTCGACGTCGCCCGTCGACGCTTGGCCATGCGTCACGATGCTGCTTCCATTCCGGCAACGTAGGTCACCAGTCGGGGCAGGAAGTAGTTCCAGCCGTCGATGTGTTCGCGGAACTGCCGCTCGAGTTCTGCTTCCTCCCAACCTCTTTCACGGAATCCCGTCTCGGTCATCGTCAGCGTCGTACCGCTACCCGACGCGGTGAGGGCGAAGGTGACGAGCAACGAGTTACCCGCGGCCGGGTCCTCGCCCGGCGAGTGAGTCCACCGGAACGAGAACGTGCGCGGCGGATTCGATTCGACGACGCTGAACTGCTGGACGATCTCGTCGCCCTCGGCGGTACGGAACACCAACTCGCCGGGCGATCCCGGCTCGAGTCGGTATCGCGCCTCATCGGGCCACCACTGTTCGACGTACTCGGGCGAACTCACCACGTCGAACACGATGTCGGGTTCCGCGTCGATGTAGAGCTCACGCACGAGGGTCCCCACCTCTGCGTCGGTCAGCTTGTCCATGTCGCCTCCTGCAACCTCTGGTTGCGTATCAATCTACGACCCCTTGACGCAATGCGCAACCATTAGTTGCATTGGATTCGCTCTACCAATCGGAACGTGACGGTTCGAGAGTCCGCGGAACCAGATCGAGATGCGCAGCCGCAGCCGTCTCACTGCGGCGAGACCGTTCGAACGACTACCGTCAAAGAGGTGGACATCGTCGATCAGCGCGTACCCCTGTGCGTCGCTGCGCATCAGCTCGCGGCCGCGGGCACGTCGCTGAGCACCGGCGGCAACCTCTCTGTCCGCGTCGGCGATCGCGTGCTCGTGACGCCGTCGGGTGCACGCCTCGGCGCCGTCCAACCGGACCAGCTGGTCGTCGTCAACATGGACGGTTCGGTGATCGAGGAAACCCGCTACCGGCCGACGGCAGAACTCCGATTCCACCTCGACCTCTACCGGTCGACCTCCGCGTCGGCAATCGCCCACGCCCACCCGCTCGCGTCGGTCGCGGTGTCGACGATCACCGAGCTCCTCCCACCGATCCACTACGACGCCGCGATGGTCGGCGGCTCGATACGAGTCGCCCCCTATGCGGTCTTCGGGAGCCCCGAGCTGAGCGAAGGCGTGGTGGCGGCACTGTTCGAGCGCACCGCAGCCCTCATGCGCAACCACGGTTCGGTCGCCATCGGCGGCAACATCGAGACCGCGTGTGAGCACCTCGGCGTCGTCGAATGGCTCAGCGAGGTGTATCTGAAAGCCGTCAGCGCCGGGGCGCCCGCAATACTGAGCGACGACCAGCTCACCGAGGTCGTCGCCACCGCCGCCCGCCGGGCCTACCAGCCCTACCCCGGTCGCGACCGCTGAGAACGCGGCACAACCCTGCATCGACTGAAGCGATGTAATACCCAGGATATCTCTGCTGTACAGATGCAGGCGGTCCGATGATCATTGAGTCAACGACAACGCATGCAACAGCGGAGGTACGAGATGGTGGAGTTGGCTACGCCGGGGACGCAGACACCCGCGGGTACCGCGGCCACACAGGTCGAGGTGCTCGTCGTGGGCGCGGGCCAGGCAGGTATCGCGATGAGTGAGCATCTCACCGCACAGGGAATCAACCACCTCGTACTCGAGCGTGATCGCGTCGCCGAACGCTGGCGCACGTGGCGGTGGGATTCGTTGGTCGCCAACGGTCCCGCATGGCACGACCGCTTCCCCGGACTGGAGTTCGACGTCGACGCCGACGCGTTCGCGACCAAGGATCAGGTCGCCGACTACCTCGGCTCCTACGCCCAGCGCATCAACGCACCCATCCGCACCGGCGTGGAGGTGACATCGGTCCGTAAGAAGCAGGGCGAGAACGGCTTTCGCGTCGAGACCTCGGATGGTGTGATCGACGCCGACTTCGTCGTCGCCGCGACCGGCGCCTTTCAGACCCCGGTCATCCCCGCCGTCGTGCCGCGCGACGCGCCCTTCCATCAGATCCACTCCAGCGACTATCACAACCCGCAGCAGCTCCCCGACGGTGGCGTTCTCGTCGTCGGCGCGGGATCGTCGGGCGTGCAGATCGCTGCAGAGCTACGCGCGTCAGGCCGCGAGACGTACCTCGCCGTCGGACCGCATGATCGCCCGCCGCGTAGTTACCGCGGACGCGACTTCTGTTGGTGGCTGGGTGTTCTCGGCAAGTGGGACGCGGCGGCACCTCCCGCGGGCGCCGAGCACGTGACCATCGCCGTCAGCGGCGCGGGCGGTGGGCACACCGTCGACTTCCGGCAGCTCGCCGCGGATGGGATCACTCTTCTCGGACGCGCGCAGGCATTCGACGCAGGCACCATGACCTTCGCCTCCGACCTGCGCACCAACATCGAGAACGGCGACGCAACCTATCTCGCCATGCTGCGAGAGGCCGACGACTACATCGAGCGCAACGGCCTCGACCTCCCCGCGGAGCCACAGGCGCACATCCTGGGACCACTCCCCGACTGCGTCACCGACCCGATCGCGCAGCTCGACCTCGCAGCCGCCGGGATCACGTCCATCGTGTGGGCAACCGGTTTCGCCTACGACTACGGCTGGCTGGAGGTCGACGCCTTCGACGAGAAGGGCCGCCCGGCGCACCAGCGGGGCGTGTCGGGCGAACCGGGAATCTACTTCCTCGGGCTGCCCTGGCTCTCACGTCGCGGGTCGAGCTTCATCTGGGGCGTATGGCACGACGCGAAGTACCTGGCCGACCAGATCGCGATCCAGCGCGGCTACCGGGCCTACCGACCCGACCAGGTCGACGACACCACACCGGCGGACTCCGATGTGCTTGCCGCGCAGGCTGTTTCCTGAACTCGCCGTAATCTGCCAACCAGCAAACCCCGCCCACTTCATTACTCCACCAGCCGCAGCACGAGGAGCCACCCATGAGCGCAGCCGTCAGCCCTGACGTCACCCACACCCGGATCCGTCCCTTCAACACCCGCGAGACCTACCCGGAACAGAACCTCGACAACGACCTCTGCCAGGCCGTCGTCGCGGGCGGCGTCGTGTACCTGCGCGGCCAGATCGGCCAGGATCTCGACACTCGCGAATCGGTGGGCATCGGCGACGTCGAGGTGCAGGCGGAGAAGGCGATGAGCAACATCGCGATGCTGCTCGACGAGGCGGGCAGCTCGCTGCGCGACATCGTCAAGGTGACCGTATACCTCACCGACATCCGTTACCGCGAGACCGTCTACCGGGTGATGGGCCGCTGGCTCAAGGGCGTGTATCCGGTGTCGACCGGACTGGTGGTCGACGCACTCGCACGGCCGGAATGGCTCGTCGAGATCGACGCGACCGCAGTTCTCAGCGAGCAGAGCGGAGCAGCACGATGACGATGTCGCTCGTCGCGCGCGACCCCGCGAGTGGCGCGTTCGGCATCATCGTCTGCTCGTCGAGTCCCGCGGTGGCAGCGCGCTGCGCACACCCGAGGGCAGGCGTCGGAGTGGTCGCGTCGCAGAACGTGACCAACCCTGCGCTCGGGCCCGCGGTACTCGACCGGCTTTCCGACGGCCTAGACGCCGAGAAAGCGCTCAGCGCAGCGCTTTCCGCGGAGCAACACCCCGAGTACCGCCAGGTGAGCGTCGTCGACGCACACGGGCACACCGCGCTGCATTCCGGCGCTCGCAGCCTGGGTACCTACGGCGGCGTCGAGGGCGATCAGGCGGTGGCCGCGGGAAATATGCTTGCGGATCTGTCTGTGCTCGAGTCGCTGCTGAACGGCTATGCCGACAGTGCCGCCGACACATTCGAGCAACGACTGCTCGACGGGCTACACAGCGCACTCGACGCCGGCGGCGAAGAAGGACCGGTGCACTCTGCAGGCCTCCTGGTCGTCGAGGACGTGCCGTGGCCGGTGACCGATCTGCGCGTTGACTTCGCCGACGATCCGCTCGGCGACCTCGCTTCGCTCTGGCAGATCTGGCAACCGCAGAAGAACGACTACCGTGTCCGCGGCGTCGACCCGACGCGTGCGCCCTCCTACGGAGTTCCGGGAGACCTGTGACCACCATCGACGCCACCCCCGATCGATTCGACGCCGAACTCGGCAGCCGTATCGCGTCGGCGCACCCGAGTCTGATCGCGCTCTCGCACGACTTGTACGACAATCCCGAGACCGCTTGGGAGGAAACCTATTCGGCAGCTCGGGTCGCCGGTTCCCTCTCCGACGGCGGCTTCACCGTCGTCGAACAGTTCTGCGACCTCCCGACCGCGTTCACCGCGACGCTCGGCAGCGGCGACCTCCACGTCGCGCTCTGCGCCGAATACGACGCACTGCCGGGACTCGGACACGCCTGCGGGCACAACCTCATCTCGGCGATCACCGTCGGCGCGGCGCTCGCACTGGCACCGATCGTCGACGATCTCGGTCTGACACTGACGGTCATCGGCACTCCCGCTGAAGAGGGCGGTGGCGGCAAGATCGAACTGCTCGAACGGGGCGGATTCGACGCTCAGCATGCCGCCGCGATGGTTCATCCCGGACCGGCTGACGTGGCACGCGCGCGGCCATTCGCCGTGTCGCACAGCCACATCGACTACCACGGCAAGTCGGCGCACGCTGCCGCATACCCCGAACGTGGCGTCAATGCCGCGGATGCGTTCACCATCGCTCAGGTGGCCATCGGCCTGCTGCGCCAACAGCTTCCGGCGTCGGTGCGCGTGCACGGCATGATGACACGCGGCGGCGAGGCACCCAACTCCATCGCCGAGCACACCGAGGGACGCTGGTATGTCCGCGCCGAAACACTTGCCGAACTCGCCGAGGTCGAACCGCGTGTCATGCGATGTTTCGAGGCGGGCGCACTCGCCAGTGGCGCGACGCTCACGGTGACCCCGGAGTCGAAGCCCTACGCCGAGTTCCGCACGGACGACGAACTTCTCGGCCGCTACGAACGACGCGCACTCGCGGCGGGACGCCGTTTCGGCTCCGGACCCGACGCGACCATGGCGCGTGCGTCGACCGATATGGGCAACGTCTCGCAGGTACTGCCGGCGATTCACCCCTACATCGGCATCGACTCTCTGCCCGCGGTCAACCATCAGCCCGAATTTGCTGCTGCCACACTCACATCGGCAGCAGAGACGGCGATCGCTCAGGGCGCGCTCGCGCTGGCCGGGACCGTCGTCGACGCAGCCGTGCTCGATACGATCCGCGACAGGCTCCTGGCCAACGGCACTCGCACGACACACACAGGGGCAACAGGTGACCACTGACGCCGCGGGTGCGATTCGCATCGAACACGACCTCCTCGGCAATCACGCGGTACCCGCCGACGCCTACTACGGGGTGCACACCGCACGGGCGATGGAGAACTTCCCGATCTCCGCAGTTCCGATCTCCACGCATCCCGACCTCATCGTGGCCCTGGCGGCGGTGAAACAGGCTGCCGCAGAATCCAATCGCGAGCTCGGACTGCTCGATCCCACGATCGCCGACGCGATCATCGCGGCATGCACCGAGATCCGCTCCGGGTCGCTTCACGAGCAGTTCGTCGTCGACCAGATCCAGGGCGGCGCGGGGACGTCGACCAACATGAACGCCAACGAGGTGATCGCGAACAGGGCGCTCGAACTGCTCGGGCACCGACGCGGCGACTATCACGTGCTGCACCCGCTCGAACACGTCAACCTCGGACAGAGCACCAACGACGTCTACCCCACTGCCGTGAAGGTGGCGCTCGGAATCGCCGCCCGTGGGCTCTCGGACGCCCTGCGCACACTGGCGGCCGAATGTGCCGACAAGGCAGTCGAATTCGGCGACATGCTCAAACTCGGACGTACGCAACTGCAAGATGCCGTGCCGATGACGCTTGGGCAGGAGTTCGGCGCGTTCGCGGTCACCATCGGCGAGGATGCCGACAGGATGGACGAGGCGATCTCGCTCATCGCCGAGATCAATCTCGGCGGCACCGCGATCGGCACCGGACTCAATGCCCACCCGTCCTATGCCGCGCAGGCATGCGAACGCCTGCGACAGCTCACCGGTCTGCCGCTGACCACCGCGGGAGATCTGGTCGAAGCGACGTCGGACGTCGGCTCCTTCGTGCAACTCTCCGGTGTCACCAAACGTGCCGCGGTGAAGCTGTCGAAAATCTGTAATGATCTGCGCCTGTTGTCTTCTGGTCCCCGCGCGGGCTTCGGCGAGATCGTACTTCCCGCTGTACAGGCCGGATCGAGCATCATGCCGGGCAAGGTCAACCCGGTCATCCCCGAGGTCGTGAACCAGGTGGCCTTCGAGGTGATCGGCAACGACCTCACGGTGACCCTCGCCGCCGAAGCAGGTCAGTTGCAGCTCAACGCTTTCGAGCCGATCATCGCGCGGGCACTCCTCTCGTCACTGACCCATCTGCGGGCCGCGGTGCACGTACTCGGCGAACGCTGCATCCGAGGCATCACCGCTGAAGAGGAACGCATGCGCGCCGCGGTGTTCGGCTCCGCCAGTATCGCCACCGCGCTCAATCCCGTCCTCGGCTACGAGGCGACCACCGCGTTGGTCGCGGAGGCGGTGGCAACCGGAGCGTCGATTCCCGACCTTGTCCGACGCTCCGCACTGCTCGAAGACGTCGCCCTCGACACCGCACTTCACCCCGACAACCTGTGTCGGCCACACGATTCGGCGCGTCGAGCCGTCAGCGGGGTCAGCGGGAACTCTCGTCGACCACGAGATCCGGACACCGCAACGCGGCCTGCAGATACTGCATAACAGCGCCGCGAGCAGAAGCCGCGTCGAGTGCCCTGGTGCGCCCGACAAGGTGAATGCCACACCCGTCCTCGAGCGCCACCGCGCCCCTGGCGACGCTTTCGCTGTCGACGTCGGCGAAGACACCCGCCGCGATACCCCCATCGATCGCCTCGCGGTAGAGCGAGGTCTCGAGGTCGAAGAGCGTCGACATCAGTTCAGCATGTGCGGGTGAGCGCGCACTGTAGAGATGTAACTCGTACAGCGCAGGTGACATCGGATCGTCCGGATCACAGATTCCGAGTTCGACGAGCCCTGCCAGGGCCTTTACCGGATCGTCGACGTCGGTGGCGGCGGTGCGTCGGCCCTCATAGAACCGCGTGACCGCAGCCTCGTGCACAGCAAGCAACAGCTCGTCGATCCCGGGGAAGTAGTAGGTTATCGACCCTGGCGACAGACCCGCCGCGTCGGCGACGTCCTTGATACGCAGTCCCATCAGTCCGCGCGCGGCGATCGCACTCGTCGCGGCGCCGACGATCTCTGCGCGACGCGCGTGCTGATTGCGTGGACGTGCCATACGTCCCGATATTGCCGCCCTGCACCACGTCGGGGCAACTCCGCTGATTACATCGGTTCTCCCGATGAACCAATTCGGAAGTTCGCACCGTGAGATGTCCGCAACAGGGCTGCCCGACGGGACAAACCGCGATACCGTCATTTCATTCTTTGCGATTGACCTCAAAGAATGACACGAGTCGCCGCCACTGCCCGACGCCGACTCCACAGCCCACAACTGACCACTGCGCCAAGCATTTTCACGCCGCAGCACCTCTCGACGGAGATCCACATGCGCGACCATCGCTACGACATCCTCTTCGAACCTGTCCGGATCGGACCGGTCACCGCCCGCAACCGGTTCTTCCAGGTGCCGCATTGCAACGGCATGGGGTACCGCGATCCGTCCGGCGAGGCAGCGATGCGTCGGACGAAAGCCGAGGGCGGGTGGGCCGTGGTCTGCACCGAGCAGGTCGAGATCCATCCCACCTCGGATATCGGACCGTTCATCGAGCTCCGCCTCTGGGACGACCAGGACATGCCCGCGATCGCGCGTATCGCCGAGCAGATTCACGAGGGCGGTGCGCTCGCGGGAATCGAGCTGGCGCACAACGGACTCAACAGCCCCAATCTGATCAGCCGCGAAACTCCGTTGGCACCACAGCATCTGCCCGTCGTCTCGTGGAATCTCGATCCGGTGCAGGCCCGTGCGATGACGAAGGCCGACATCGTCGATCTGCGCAAATGGCATGCGGATTCGGTCCATCGGTCACTGAAGGCCGGCTACGACATCGTCTACGTCTACGCGGGACACGCGATCGGCGGTCTGCACCATTTCTTGTCTCGTCGATACAACAATCGCACCGACGAGTACGGCGGCAGCCTCGAGAACCGTGTACGCCTGATCCGCGAGATCCTCGAGGACACCCGCGAGATCGCCGACGGCAAAGCCGCTGTCGCGTGCCGCATCTCGGTCGACGAACTGCTCGGTGACGACGGCATCACCCGCAGCGAGATGGAAGACGTCTTCGGCCTGATCGGCGAGCATCCCGACCTCTGGGACCTCGTGCTGGGAAGCTGGGAGGACGACTCGGTCACCTCGCGCTTCGGCCCCGAGGCCGAGCAAGAGCCCTACGTCACCGGACTCAAGCAACTCACCACCAAGCCCGTCGTCGGAGTGGGCCGCTTCACCTCTCCCGACACCATGGTGCGCCACGTGAAGTCGGGCATCCTGGACCTCATCGGCGCCGCTCGACCGTCGATCGCGGATCCCTTCATGCCCAACAAGATCGAACGCGGCGATCTCGCGGACATCCGCGAGTGCATCGGTTGCAACATCTGCGTGTCCGGCGACTTCACCATGTCGCCGATCCGGTGTACGCAAAACCCCACAATGGGTGAGGAATTCCGACGCGGCTGGCATCCGGAGCGCATCTCGGTGAAGGGCTCCGACTCCTCGGTGCTCGTCGTCGGTGCGGGACCGGCGGGCCTCGAAGCCGCACGCGCACTGGGTAATCGCGGGTATCCCGTGACGCTCACCGAGGCGAGCCGGGTGCTCGGTGGCCGTGTGGCCCGCGAGTCGAAGCTTCCCGGACTGTCGGCATGGATTCGCGTCATCGACTATCGGCTGCAGCAACTCGACCGCCTCGACAACGTCGAGGTCTATCGCGAATCGCCGATGAGCACCGACGACATCCTCGAGTACGGCTTCGACCACGTCGTGATCGCGACCGGGGCGTCGTGGCGTAACGACGGCGTGGGCCGCTGGCACACGCATCCCATCGAGATCGATACCAGCACAGTGGTCTTCACTCCGGACGACATCATGGCCGGGGCGCGGCCTGCCGGCAAGCGCGTCGTGCTGTTCGACGACGACCACTACTACCTCGGCGCTGTCATCGCGGAGATGCTGGCCAAGGAGGGCTTCGCGGTCACGCTCGTCACCCCTGTCCCCCAGGTGTCGCAGTGGACCACCAACACCATGGAGGCTCACCGTATCCGCGCGCGGATCATGGAGGCCGGCGTGGACGTGTGCACCGATACGGCGGTGACCGCTGTCGACGCGTCCGGCGTGCAGACCGCGTGCCGATTCACCGGTCGGACAGGGCATCTCGATGCCGACGCCGTCGTCATGGTGACCGCGCGTCTCCCCCACGACGAGCTCTACACCCAACTGCACGAGCGCGGCGACGACTGGGCCGCGGCCGGAGTTCGCAGCGTCACCGGTGTCGGCGACGCCTGGGCGCCGTCGACCATCGCCGCGGCAGTCTGGTCGGGACACCGGTTCGCCGAGGAACTCGACGTGCCGCGCAACGACGATCCGGTGCCGTTCCGCCGTGAGGTCACCCAGTTGTCGATCGAGCCGGTGTTCAACACGCCGGTCTCGGTGTCCTGACGGACCCACCGACCACAGGAGTGGTGATGTACGCAGATCACATTTTCACCAACGCCGCAGTGTGGCAACCACTCGGTATGCCACCGGCGACCACGGTCACGGTGTCCGACGGCACCATCGTCGCGATCGGCTCCGACGTCGACCGTGACCTCGTCTCGGCGTCGACCGTCATCCACGACTTCGCGGGGGCGAGCCTGCTCCCGGGGTTCATCGACGCGCACGTGCATCCGGTGGCAGGCGGACTCGCAGCGCTGCGCTGCGATCTCTCTGAGCTCGCACATGATCGGCGCGGTTACCTCGAGGCCATCGCGGCCTACGTCGACTCGCACCCCGACGCCCCGGTCATCACCGGAAGTGGCTGGTATGGCGACGCATTTCCCGGCGGTCTGCCCACGCGTGCCGATCTCGACGAGGTGGTCGCGGACCGACCGGCGGTGCTCTCCAGCCACGACGGACACGGCGTCTGGGTCAACAGTGCCGCACTCGCCGACGCCGGAATCGACCGGCACACCCCGGACCCGACGGGTGGACGTATCGACCGCGACGCCGCGGGCGAACCCACCGGCGTCCTGTTCGAGCGGGCGGCCGACAGCGTCCAGGCACTCGCGCCCGAGATCGACGACGACGTGCTGCGCGAGGCATTGTTGACAGCTCAGCGTCGACTGCACTCCGTCGGCGTCACCGGCTGGCAGGACGCGGGCGTCGACATCCCGGCATTCGGCCTCTCCGACACACTCGCGACGTACCTCGCCGCGGACGAGGCCGGCGAGTTGACCGCACGCGTGTGCGGCGCATTGTGGTGGGCGGCCGAGCAGGGGCTCTCGCAGATCGACGCAGTCCGCGAACGCCGGGCACTCTCGCGACACGGCGGCCGGTTTCACGTCGACACCGTCAAGGTGATGCAGGACGGGATCTGCGAAAACTGCACTGCCGCAATGCTTGCGCCCTACTCCGGCCTGCCGACCGGGGCCGACCCCACCGGGCTCTCCTTCATCGACCCGGCAGAACTGAACGAGGTCTGCGCACTGCTAGCGCGCGACGAGTTCCACATCCACATGCACGCCGTCGGCGACCGCGCGGTCCGCGAATGCCTCGATGCGCTCGGGGCCGCACGCGCCGCCAATCCGGAGTTCGACGCCGCACACCAGATCGCGCATCTGGATGTGGTTGACCCGCAGGATATTCCACGCTTCGCAGCGCTCGGCGTGATGGCGAACATCCAGGCACTGTGGGCTCGCCGCGACATCGAGATCGTCGAACGCAAGCTCCCGCTACTGGGCGCCGACCGCGAGCGATGGCACTTCCCCTTCGGTTCGATCAGCGCGGCCGGTGGGACGCTGGCGATGGGCAGCGACTGGCCGGTCACCGATCCCAATCCGCTGTGGGCAATCCACACCGCGGTGAATCGAACCGGTTCTGACGCCGATCCGCATGCAATCGGCACCGACGCCCGCACCGTGCCGCTCGTCGCCGAGGAGGCGCTCACTCTGCGGACCGCCGTCGATGCCTACACGATCGGCGCGGCGCGCGCCGCCCACTGCGCTCAACACGCCGGTTCGATCGAGATCGGCAAGGACGCCGACCTCGTCGCACTCTCCGGTGACATCTCGACAGCGCAGGACATCGGTTGCCTCACTGCACAACTGACGATGGTCGGGGGAAATGTTGTCGGGGGTAGCGCGCTCGGCGAGAACATCGGTGGCCGGGCATGCGCTCACTGAGCGGAGGTGTCGCCGAACAGGTCTCGGCACAGTTCGGCGACGACTGCCGCACGCCGGGTCGGTCGCGCGGCGATCGCATTGAGCAGGACCATCGTGAGTGCGGGCGTCTCGTCGGCGATGGGTATCGCTGCGACCGGATGTCCGTCGAGCGCCATCGGCACGGCGGACTGCAGGTTGAGCACCGTGTATGCCAGGCCACGTCCGACCAGCGCGCGACAGGTCTCGACGGTCGTCGAGCGGTAGCGCACAACGGGTTCGACGCCGGCGTCGGCGAAGACCTGCCGGAAGTAGTCACGGCTGTGTGGCAGGTCGAGCAGCGCCATGGGTTCGTCGGCCAGGTCGGCGAGTCGGACCTTCCGCCGTTTGGCGAGTCGGTGCGAGCCCGCGACCAGAGCGTAGGGCGGAACACGACGTAGCGGCCACCGTTTGAGTCGCGGGTCGTCGACGAGGTCGTATCCGATACCCATCTCGAATGTTCCGTTCGCGACACCCTCGGCCAGGTCGGCCATGTCGACCTCGGTGGTCACCAACTCCAGGTTCGGCAGCTTCTCGGCTGCGACGGACAACAACTCAGGAAGGAGGTAGGGCGCCATGACCTCGAAGCAACCGATCGTCAGGGTTCCGGTCAGCGAGCCGCCCAATCCGTGTGCGGCAGAACGAAGATCGGCTGCGGATGCCAACAACTGGCGGCTCGCCACGAGCAATTGTCGACCTGCGGGAGTCAACGTGATGCCCTTGGCGTGATGACGGACAAGAAGCTGAATCCCCAGTGCGCCTTCGAGATCGGTCAGCGCCGTCGACATCGCCGACTGCGATAGGTGCACCGCCGACGCCGCGCGGGTGATACTCCCCGCCTCGGCCACGGCGACGAAATACTCCAACTGACGCAACGTGTAATCAGCCACGACGACCTCACAGACGATCCGGCGCGGCATCGGCTCGATCAATGCCGATGCACGAGAACCCCGACTCTACAGAACCTCGCCTCATCCCGACGGCTATCTGACGCCGCGCGAAGAATCCACTTCCATCCAGGAGTACCTCCATGACACTCTCGCATTCCGACCCGGGACGGACACCCGCCGCCCAGGCACCTTCCACACCGGCTCATCCCACACAGGCGCATCCCGGGCAGATTCACCCCGACCTCGGACAAGGCGGGCCGAACCTCCGACACTCGTTGCGTCGCTTCGATGTTCCGATCATGATCCTGTCGGCACTGATCAGCCTCGACATGGTGGGCGAGATCTCGTCTTTCGGCGGAGAGACCTTCACATGGCTCGTCGTGTTGGCGCTGCTGTGGATGGTGCCGTACGGCCTCGTCACCTCGGAGCTGGGTAGCGCATTTCCCGACGAGGGCGGACTGTTCGAGTGGGTCAAGCGCGCCTTCGGCCGTCTACCCGCGTCCATCGCCACGGTCATGTACTGGTCGATCAACCCGTTGTGGATCGGCGGGTCGCTCGCCTTCATCAGCACTGAAGCATGGAGCACGTTCATCCATCCGATCGGTTCGGGCACCGCGGGCGACTTTCTCTTCAAGACGCTCTTCGTCGTGGCAGCCGTCGCAGTGACGCTGCTGTCGATGCGCCGGGCGAGGGCAGTGCTGCAACTCGGGACCTACCTCAAGCTGATCCTGGCCGCCGTGTTCCTCGTGACGACCGTCATCTACGGAATTCAGCACGGGTTCAACGGAATCGGCTCGGTCACCTGGTCGCCGACGCTCGGCGGCTTCCTCGGGCTCGTACCGCTGCTCCTGTTCTCCCTCGTCGGTTTCGAGGTTCCCAGTCAGGCAGGCGGCGAGATGCAGAATCCGCAGCGCGACGTGCCCCGCGGTATCGCGATGAGTGGATGCATCGGCTTGATGGTCTACGCGCTGCCGGTACTGGCCCTGCTGCTGGTGTTGCCGAGCGACAAGATCACCGGCATCGGCGGTTTCATGGCTGCACTCGACACCGTCTTCGGTGTCTACGGGTCAGCGGCGTCGATCCTCGTGAAGGTTGCGGTGATCGCGTTCATCATCGCGCTCGGAATCACCGGCGCCACCTGGGCGATGGCCGCGAACCGCGCGTTGGCGGTGGCCGCCGGCGACGGCGGATTCTTCCCCTACTTCGCGAAGTTCGACGCCAAGACGGGTTCGCCGATTCGGGTCGGCATCTTCACCGGAGTGATCGCCCTGGCGTTCATGATCGTCGGCGTCGTCTTCTCCGGCGGTGACAGCGCAGCCACGTTCACGGTGGTGCTCACCATCACCATCTCGACGTCGCTGATCGCCTACCTCTTCGTCTTTCCCGCGGCATTCCGCCTGCGCATCAACCATCCGAACACGCCGCGGCCCTACGCCGTCCCCGGCGGAACCATCGGCATGGGCATCGCGGCGGGACTCGCGACATTCTGGGCGGCACTCGGGGTCTGGGTCGCGGTGTTCCCTGGCACCCTGGAGAGCCTGTTCGGCCTCGACTACGCGTTCCTCGACACCTGGAAGGTCTCACGCGTCCGCTTCGAGGCGTTCACACTCGGGACTCTGGCCGTGCTCACACTGATCGCCACCGCCGGATACCTCGTCGCACGAAGGTCGCGACGCACCAACCCGATCACTGTTGAGCAGCGATGATCTCTGCGGCGCGTTCGGCAACGCTCATGATGGTGCCGACAGGATTGACCGAGGTGAGCGTGGGAAAGACGGAGGCATCGACGACGCGCAGACCGCTGACCCCACGGACTCGCAGCGATGGGTCCAGCACGGCCATCGGGTCGTCGTCCGACCCCATCCTGCAGGTTCCGGATACGTGGTAGACCGTCTGATGCGTGGCCCGCAGTGCCGACGACAGTTCGTCGTCGGACTGCAGGGCCTCGCCCGGGAACACTTCGCGCACAACCCACTTCGACATCGGTGCGGTTGCCGCGATACGTCGTGCGGCACGAATGCCCGCCACGAGCGTCGCCTCGTCCACACCGTCGGGGTCGGTGAAGTACCGGTAGTCGATCGACGGTGGAGTCGACGGATCGTCGTCGACGATCTGGACCCGACCGCGGCTGCGCGGTTTGGCCACGTTCGGCGCGATCGAGATGATCCGGTCAGGCATGTCGACGCCGTAGCTGACGGCATGATCTGCGACGGCCTCGACCGGGAAATGCATGAGCACGTCGGGACGGGCGGGGCTCGATTCGTCGACGCGCAGCGCAGCGCCCGCATCCCACCCCGTGGCGCACGTCGACGGCACGTCGCGATCGGTCTCCCACACGATGAGACCTTCGGCGTGATCCATGAGGTTCTCACCGACGCCGGGTGCGACGACGCGCACCGGCACTCCCGCCCGGGTGAGCACGTCGCTCGGACCGATTCCTGAGCGCTGCAGCAGTGCGGGTGAAGCGATCGCACCCGCGCAGACAATGACTTCACGCGAGGCGAGGTGATCGTTCTCGCTACCGTCTCGCGCGATGGTCCGCACTCCGACGGCGCGGTCGCCGTCGAAGATGATCGAACTGGCCAGTTCATGGTGCAGCACAGTCAGATTGGATCGCTCGGCGAGTACGGGGTGCAAATAGTGCACCGAGGTCGACGATCGCAGGTTGGATTCGGGGGTGTAGCCGATGTCGAAGAATCCGGCACCCTCCCCCGTGTTCGCGAAGTCGGCGTCGTGGTTCCAGCCGGCTCGAGCCGGCAGGTCAAGAGCGCAGCGCGCAGCGTCGACGACGTCGGCGACGTACGGATTGCGATCGGCTTCCGCGACGGGCGCAATGGGGGTGACGAGCTTGTCGAAACAACGGCCGAGCGTATCGGCGTCCCAACCGTCGGCCCCCAGCGCGACCCACTCGTCGATGTCTGCGCGCAGCGGTCGCCACGTGATCATCGTGTTGGCCGTCGCGCAGCCTCCGAGGATGTGCATGCGCGCCTGACGAATTCCGGAGTTGCCACGCTCCTGCGGCACGCTGCGGTAGTCCTGGTCGTACTCGCTCTCGAGCATCTCCGCCCACCGTCGAATCGAGCGGGCGCGGGGCTCGTGCTCGTCACTCGGGCCGGCCTCGAGGACCGTGACCGTCACCGCGGGGTCCTCGCTCAGACGAGCCGCCACGATGCAGCCTGCCGTGCCGCCTCCTACGACGAGATAGTCAGGAGCACTGGACTTGTCAGGAGAACCGGGGTTGTCAGGATTGCTCATGCCGCCGGCTCTGACGCCAGGTTCGCGCTCGCCGGCGCCTCGCTCTTACGGGTGGCCATCAGGACGTAGTAGAGCGGGCAGATGACAGCGAGCCCGACAATCCACGAGATATCGACGCCGCCAATCTCTTTCGCCAACGGACCGGTCCACAGAGTCGTCGAGAGGAACGGAATCTGAACTCCGATACCGATCACGTAGCACGCAATGGCGATCCAGTTGAATCGACCGTAGACACCGCCGTCGCGACGAAAGAGTGATTCGATGTCGTACTCGCCGTGGCGTAGGAGGTAGTAGTCGACGAGATTGACTGCGGTCCAGGGAATCAGGACGCAGAGGAGCAGGGCCAAGAAGTTGGCGTAGTTGGCCAGGAAGTCGTCTGCACTGAGCAGAGCAGGCAGCATCGCGATGGCGAACAGCACGAGCGCGATGACTGCACGGCTCGTCGCCTGTGCTCGCCATCGAGGAAAGATGTTCTGTCCCACTGTGATCGTGGAGAGCGCGCCACAGTAGAGGTTCATGCCGTTGGTGACGCTGATACCGACGGCGAAGACGAGGAACAGCCCCGTGGAGATCCCATGGGTCAACGTTCCCATGCCCGCGAGGGTGTCGGAGTCGGGCAGAGCGGCGCCGATCAGCACACCGAGCAGCATCGGAAGTACCGACCCGAGAACACATCCCGCATAGGTTGCCCAGAAGGCCGTCTTCACTCCGGTGTCGCGCGGCAGATAGCGCGTGTAGTCCGACACGTAGGGCGCGTAGGCGATCTGCCACAACGCCGCTGCGGAGAACGTGGCCATGAAGCCTGCCCAGGTGAACCCGCTGCTGTGCCAGGTATCCGTCGGCAACCCATTGACACCGATCATCCAGACGAACGCGAGGAGGAGCGCCAGGCCCGCGACCACCGACAGCACAGCCGCCATGGAGTGAATCAGCTTGTAGCCGATCATCGTCACGACGACGCTGATGGCACCGATGATGAAGATCGCCCAGTTGTCCGGCAGCCCGGTCACTTCGGCGAAGGCTTTGCCGCCGAGCACCGCGTTCGACGCGAAGAATCCCAGATACATGAAGACGACGAGCACCACCACGAGCAGGCTGCCCAGCGAACCGAATTGTGCTCGGGTCTGGAGCATCTGGGGTACACCCATCTGCGGGCCCTGCGCCGCGTGCAGCGCCATGACCACACCGCCCACGAGATTGCCAGCGACGACTGCGATCGCGCCCGCCCAGAAGGGCAGCCCGAACACGGTGGTGGCCAGCGCTCCGGTGATGATCGTCAGCAGCATGATGTTCGAGCCGAACCACACGGTGAAGATGTCGCGCGCGCGGCCGTGCCGTTCGTCGTGCGGAATGTGGTCGATGGTGCGGCGCTCCACCGACGGCGCTGCGCCCGTCGACGGCTGGGTTGACGTGTTCATCGGGAGATACCTCTGCTCTGTGTGGGCGGCACTGGATCGGCCTGTGCGCGTGTGTCTGGCGGGTGTCACGGTGTGCGGTTCGGAGCGAGCCACGGCCACGGCGTCGGGGCTGTTCAGCAAGTATCGAGGCGATCAGCATCACCGGGAAAACAGAAAGTTCCGGACTTTTACATCTAGAGAACAGATGACCTCGTTGCGCTATACGTTCTCGGCGCTGACGGGCAGCCGTACCACGTCGGCGCCCCCTTACATCGACCAGACCGATGTAGAACGTCAGATAAATCGGCGCTGCCTGATCTATCGCGCTTCACGATTTCCCGTCACGATAGAGTCATGACCGATCTACCCGACCTCACCTCGATCGACTGGTCCGCGCGCGCAGGCGAGATCGCGTTCTGCTCCCAGGCGTTCATCGATGGCCAGTGGCTCTCCGCACAGTCCGGCACGACCTTCGACGTCGTGAACCCTGCGACGGACACCGTGCTCGCCTCCGTCGCCGCCTGCAACGCCGAGGACGTCGACGTCGCCGTCGCCGCTGCGCGTCGAGCCTTCGACGACGGGCGCTGGTCGAAGCTGTCCGCCGGCGAGCGCGGGACGGTACTCATCCGCTTCGCCACCCTGATCGAACAGCATGCCGAGGAACTCGCGACGCTCGTGACGCTGGAGATGGGCAAGGCGATCCGCGATTCGTACGAGGTCGAAGTCCCCGGCGCCGCAGCCGTTTTCCGGTTCTACGGCGAGGTGGCCGACAAGATCCCGGGCGAGTTGCCCCCGACCGCCGACGGCAGCGTCGCCATGGTTCGCCGGGTACCGCTCGGCGTCGTCGGCGCAGTTGTGCCCTGGAACTTTCCGCTCGACATCGCAGCATGGAAGGTCGCACCCGCACTGGCCGCGGGCAACACCGTCGTCCTCAAACCTGCTGAGGAAAGCCCGCTTTCGGCTCTGCGCTTGGCCGAGATCGCGGTCGAAGCCGGGATCCCACCCGGCGTCTTCAACGTCGTGCCGGGCCTGGGCGCCGACGCCGGTCGTGCGCTCGGACTCCACTCCGACGTGCAGTGCCTGACATTCACCGGCTCCACGGAGGTCGGAAAGAAGTTCTTGGCCTACAGCGCAGAATCGAACATGAAGCAGGTCTGGCTCGAGTGTGGCGGCAAGAGCCCCAACCTGGTGTTCGCCGACTGCGCCGACCTCGACGCCGCCGCAGAGATGGCCTGTTTCGGCATCTTCGGCAATCAGGGCGAGGTCTGCTCTGCCAACAGCCGACTTCTGGTGCAGCGCGAAATACTCGACGAATTCGTCGACAAGGTTGTCGAGAAGGCTGGGGCTTACTTGCCTGGCGACCCGCTCGACCCGGCGTCGACAACGGGCGCCATGGTGACGCGCAAGCAACTCGACCTCGTCCTCGGCTTCGTCGATCAGGCGCGCGAAGACGGACGAATAGCACTTGGCGGCAACCGAATCGGCGACGTCGGGTGCTTCATGGAGCCCACCGTCGTCGTCGACCTTCCCGCCGATTCGGCGGTGATGACCGACGAGATCTTCGGCCCGGTGCTGGCGGTGATCGCGTTCGATTCCGAGGACGAGGCAGTCGCCCTGGCCAATGACACTCCGTTCGGGCTTGCAGCATCGGCATGGACCTCGAATCTCGATCGCGCACTGCGGATGTCGGACAATCTGCACGCCGGAACCGTCTCGATCAACACTGTCGACGCCCTTTCTCCCGGAACACCTTTCGGCGGCTTCGGGGCATCGGGGTTCGGTTCGGACCTGTCGGTCCACGCGATCGAGAAGTTCACCGGACTCAAGACGACGTGGATCGCGCGCGGCTGAGAATAACGTCCGCGAGGTAGCTGACACAGCCCGACGGAGCCAAGGGCACCGTGTGTTGTGTCCTCGATCACCGCAGTCCGCGGTCGATCTCCGCCGCTGCGAAAAGCGCTGAAGCAGTCTTCACAATCTCATTAGTTCTTGGCAATTCGGCAAATTGACGCCGAAGTCCGGTGGACCTCGGCTTCATGCTCGGCGACCGTCTGCGCGCCCGGCCCTGAATCCAGCAGGCGTCTTTCTCGATCCAGTTGGGCAACGTCGCAGTTTGACGTCGAACAGGCCACCAACGTGCTTACTGGCGCCGAGTTTCGACTCGGCCGCCTCCTTCAAACGGTCGTGATACATCCGAACCGCCGGCTCACGGGTCTACTGATCGAACTTCCGTGGTGCTCCCATATCCGTCCTCCCGGTGAGATCACGGTCTCCACCAGACCCAAGACACTTCAGTGCCGACAACGCCACAAGACCTAGGCGTCAACGCACATTCGATGACAAGGCAAAAGGCGGTGCTCCCGCTGAAGTGAAGCTCCCCGACGGCCGTACGGTAAAGGTCACTAGGATTCGAGACATCGAGGTTCCAGGCGAAAAGGGAGAAGGCTGAATTCGGCAATGCAGACACATCTGATCGACAGCCCAGGACTAAGGTCCTTTATCGGTCCTGACGATGACTTGGGGTCCTTTCTCATACCTCTGCAACAGTTTGATGGCCACAAGCTATACACCGAACTCATCTGTAAGCTGCCCCACCCCGGCTGGTCGGAGGACTTCACTCAGACCGATATCGAATACGCAAAGGAAGCATTCCTGCAAGTGGCAGGCAGCGCATCCGCAATGACAGTGGAAGTTCGCTTCCGAGGGGGACGCGGGATCGAGGGACTGTTCACCGTTGGACGACCCCCTGCTGCGGACACAACCAGCCCCCCGTCAATAACGATTGCAGTTGCCGACCACACCACACTCGTGTACCCAAACGAAGTCTTCGATGCCACCGAAGCAGCAAACCTCTGCTTCTACTACTACACGCACGACACTGTCCCCGACTCCTATGTGCTGCGCCCGTTCACAAGCGGCGAATCCTCATCCGACTAGACAGCGCAGGATAAAAATCCGCACACGAGCGCAGCGTCGCGTTTGAAATCGGGAGCGGTGAGGGGTAGGTGAGTTAGCCATGGCAGTTCCGACGCACGTGGTCAACGCGATGGATTACGAGATGTGGTTGGGACCGAACGAGACGCTCTACTCGTTTCGTACGCCGCTCGATGCGCTCGATGGTCGAACGCGTTACGCACGAGTCATGTGGCGGCTGCCCCGTCCCGGTTGGCAACAAGACTTCACCGACGCAGAAATCGATGACGCCAAGACAGCTTTTCTACAAGTGGGCGGCAGCGCTCAGGAAATGACTGTCGAGGTTCGACTACCGGGCGGACAAGGCCGTACGGGACTATTCACGGTAGGGCGGCCACCGGCAGCGGACTTGACGTCGCCACCATCAGTGACCATCCACGTGGGTGAGTACCCGACGCGGGTCTATCCGAACGAGGTCTTCGCTGCTGCCGAAGCAGCCGACATTTGGTTCTACTACTACAAAAACGGCACGGTGCCCCCGTCGTATGCGCTGCGGCCCACCGGAAACGATGAAGCTCCGACCGGATGACTCCCCAGCTCGACGTGACAATTGAGTGTAAGCAGGTTGGGACGTAAGGCGATGCAACGGTTCTGCCGCACCCCGTTCGCTCAGCTTGGCCTGTTCGCGACGCTCTGTAGTCGCGCCACAGCCGTGCGGGGACTTGCGAGCTGAAGCGTCTCCGCGGTGTTCTGGGAGATGAGATCACACCCGAAGAGGACACCGTCTCTCATCGAAAGACTGTTCGGATTCTCCTGGCGGATGCCCGTTTCGTCAGGTAGCATAGAACACATATTCGAAGAGGCTGATCGGCTCGATCTCGGCAGCCGATTCTCTGTAACGGATACTCACGGGCGGGGGTGAGAACAGATGGCCACAGAATTTCACGACGAGCAGATCGACGAAAACCTCAGCACGCCTTCCGCTTTGGCTTCAACCGTGCCAGGTTCGGCCGATGCCGCGGTGGCTGAGCAACTGTCACGTCTGTCAGCAGCCTTGGACACGTTGGCTGAGGTTGATGCGTCGGCGCTGTCGGACGGAGTCCTCGTAGAAGCTGCGCAGGTTGCCGAGCGGCTGGCTCGGCGCACCTCGGGAGCTGTGACCGACCGTCTGGTGGTCGAGGTGTCTGATCGCAGTGCCGACCGTAGGCTGGGCTACCGCAATCTAAGTGGGTTTTTGGCCAGTCATCTGCACGTCGGTGACCCTGCGGCCAGGTATTGGCTGATCGCCGAAACCGGCACGTTCACCTCGATACTGGGTGAGCGAGTGGCCCCGAAGTGTCCAACCCTGGCCGAGCGTGTGGCGCAGGGATTGGTGGCGCCCGCACATGCACGGGCCGTCATCGATGTGCTCAACAAGATCCCTCGCGCCGTTCCCGCAGAGACGCGTGCGGCAGCCGAGGTGCAGATGGCAGATTATGCGACTTCATACACTCCGGCTGAAATCAGCAGTCTCGGGGCACGATTGTTGGCCCATCTCGATCCCGACGGCTCACTGACAGACGCCAAAGACCGCAAGCGTCGTCGTGCGTTCTGGGTGAATCGGCAAGATGCGCAACTGATGTCACGGCTGACCGCCGATCTCGATCCGGCCGCACGCGCGCGTCTGGATGCGGTGCTGGATGCGTGGGGCAAACCCGGTATGAACAATCCCGATGATCCCGACTCGCCGTCAGGACCTGTCGGTTCGGCTGATCCCGACCTGCTCCGCGCAGCGGCACAACGTGACGAGCGATCGGCAGCGCAACGCAATCATGACGCCTTCTCTGCGCTGCTGGCTCGTGTGCTCGACTCCGGCATGCTCGGCAAGTCTCATCGCGGGCTGCCGATCCAGGTGATCGTCAAAACCAGTCTCACCGAACTCGAGCAGCAGGCTGGTTTGGCGCAGACCGCCTCCGGAGCGCTACTGCCGATCAAGGATCTGATCGAGATGGCTGCCACCAGCGGCGCGCAGCCATTCCTCGCAGTGTTCGCCGAACACACCAGCGTGCCACTGTATTTGGGTCGATCGAAAAGGATCGCCACCCTCGGACAACGCTTCGCCTCGTTCGCCTCCGATGGCGGCGGGATGTGTTCAGCACCGGGTTGTACCCAACCCGCGTCGCGAGTACAGATGCATCACGCCGCCAAGGACTGGGCGAAGGGTGGACTCACCGATATCGACCAACTGGTGCCCGCATGCGACGTGCACAACAGCAAGGTCGGACCGAATATCGGCCAGTACACAACGCGAATGATCACCGACGGTCCCGACACCGGACGAGTGGCGTGGCGGTTGAACGCCAGTCCCGGCATGCCACCCAATCGTGAACATGTGAACCGAATGGCCGACGTGGCCGCCGACTTCCGCGACTACCTCGCCTCCGAGCACACCGGCACCGCGCACACCGGCACCGAGCAGATCAACGCCGAACACACCGCGACCGACACCACCGGGCATCCTGCAGGAATTACAACGGCCGGCGGTGCGAGTTCGAGCGGCATGACCGGCGCAGGCGAACCCAGCGTTGGCGGCGCTGCTGTATCGCCACGCCGGAAAACGGATACGCCGAGCGCGTATGAGCAGATCTTCACCGGCGTCGAACTGCGACTGGTGGCGAGCATGCTCACCGACGACACCCCGGCCCGCGAGAAGCGCGTCGACTTCACGTGGAACCCACCCAGACCACTCCAACTCGACCCGGACCCGCCGACGGACCCCGGCGGGCCATCCGACCCCGGCGCGTCACCTGAACCGGACCCGCCGGCCGCACCCGACTCGCCTGGCGGCGTCGACCCGCCGCTGTCTGACGCAGCCTGACTGGCTGCGGCGTCGCCGCCAATCCTGTTGCACCGCAACCCGTCAGCAACCCGTCAGCCCCCCGCACCGTACATCCGGTGGCGGGGCTGACGTGGTTGGGCGTCGAATCAACCCTGTTCGAATCAGCTCTGGCGCGCCAAGACCATTCGGAGGGCCATGCGCGCGTACGCCGTGCCCAGCGCGACAGGATCGCGGCGATCACGGCTGGGGAACCAGCGGCACACGTCGACGCACAGCGACGAGATGGCGAGCACGACGTCGTCGGGGTCGTCGGCTGCGAACTCCCCGGCAGCAACACCTCCGGCGACGATGGTCGCGAGAATTGCGGTTGTCTTGCGACGAACCGCACTGATCGAACGGTAGTGGTCGGCGGTCAGCGCACCCAGTTCGTACTGGACCACCTTGGCCAGCTCGTGATGCTCCGCCTGCCACCGCGCGAAGGCACTCACGACGTTCTCCAGACGAACCGCGTACGGGTCAGACGGATCGTCGACTTCGCGTAGCGCCTCGTAGACGCTGCGGTGTCCGTCGAGGGCGATCGAGTACAGCAGGTCCTCTTTCGACCGGAAGTGTGGGTACATCGCCGCGGCGCTCATCTTCAACGAGGCAGCGATCTGCCGCGTCGACGTGCCCGCATAGCCGAGTTGGGCGAACGACACAATTGCCGCATCGCGTATGCGCTGCGCTGCAGCCGACTCCCGCGTCGTCACGTCGCCGTCACCCCGTTTCGCTCGTCGAATTCCCGCCTGATGGTTGACCCAAACCGGCACACCAGGCAGTATAAGCGAGTGCTCATAAAATGAGCGACTGCTTAGGACGACGATTCCGTCACGTCGGACTTCGGATCGTGTGACCCGATCGTCGTGTCGAGCAGCCAGCAATCCGCTGCCTCAAGGAAAGTGTCATGGCCGAACCGATCTCCAAGCGCGACCTCGAATTCATGCTCTACGAGTGGCTCGACGTCGAGTCACTGACCGAGCGCGAACGCTTCGCCGAACACTCCCGAGACACATTCGACGCCGTGCTCGAACTCGCCGCCGACCTCGCGACCAAACGCTTCGCGCCGGTCAACCGACTCGGCGACACCCAGGAGCCCTACGTCGGCGACGACGGTGCCGTCGTCTTGCCCGACGAAATCCAGTCGGGCATCGCCGAGTTCATCAAGGCGGGCCTGGGCGCGGGCTCGTTCGACGAATCGCTCGGCGGCATGCAATTGCCGAGCGTCGTGAGTCTCGCTGCGCAGTCGTGGTTCCAGGCGGCGAATGCAGGCATGTCGTCGTACTCGTTCCTCACGATCGGCAACGCCAATCTGATCGCCGAGTACGGCACACCAGAACAGATCGACACCTGGGTTCGCCCCATGGTCGAGGGACGCTACTTCGGCACGATGTGCCTGTCCGAGCCGCAGGCCGGATCCTCACTCGCCGACATCACGACCAAGGCGACACCGACTGACGACGGCACCTACCGCATCACCGGAACCAAGATGTGGATCTCGGCAGGCGACCACGAACTCGGTGAGAACATCGTGCATCTCGTGCTCGCCAAGGCTCCGGGCGGCAAGCCGGGAGTAAAGGGCATCTCGCTGTTCATCGTTCCCAAGTACCTGCCGGAGGGCACCCGCAACGACGTCGCACTCGTCGGCCTCAACCACAAGATGGGCCAGCGCGCGACCACCAACTGCCTCCTCAACTTCGGCGACGGCACCTACGGCACTGAACAAAACTCCGGCGCGGAATCCACCGGCGCTGAACAAAACCCGCCCGCTCACTCCGTTCCCGGCGCGGTCGGCTACCTGGTTGGCGAGGAGCACAAAGGCCTCCAGTACATGTTCCACATGATGAACGAGGCGCGCATCGGCGTCGGATTCCTCGCAACATCACTGGGTTACGCGGGCTACCTCACATCCCTCGAGTACGCCAAGGTTCGCACGCAGGGGCGTCCTGTCGACCAGAAGGACCCGACCTCCAAGCCCGTCCCGATCATCGAGCACGCCGACGTCAAACGGATGTTGTTGGCGCAGAAGGCCTATGTCGAAGGGGCACTCGCGCTCGGCCTGTACTCCGGCAAGCTCGTCGACCTGCAGCGGACCGGAGACGCAAGCGAGGCAACTCGAGCGGGCCTGCTGCTCGATGTCCTCACGCCGATCTCCAAGTCGTGGCCGTCCCAATGGTGTTTGACCGCAAACGATCTCGCCATCCAGATTCACGGCGGCTACGGTTACACCCGCGAGTTCCCCGTCGAGCAGTTCTACCGCGACAACCGTCTCAACCCCATCCACGAGGGCGCACATGGCATCCACGGACTCGACCTGCTCGGCCGCAAGGTCATCATGAATGGCGGAGCCGGCCTGGAACTGCTCGCGAACACGATCACCCAGACCACCGACCGCGCTGGCTCCACTCCCGCCACTGCGGCTCTCGCCGACGAATTGCGCAGTCGCGTCCAACGACTCGTCACCGTGACCGGGCAGGTGTGGTCGGCAGGAGATGTCGCGGTCTCGCTCGCGAACGCCACCGCATACCTCGAAGCCACCGGACACATCGTCATCGCCTGGATGTGGCTCGAGCAACTGCTCGCCGTCGCAGACAAGACCGGAGACTTCTACGACGGCAAACGCGTCGCAGCGCAGTACTTCTTCACCTATGAGCTACCGAAGGTCGACGCCCAGTTCGACCTGCTCGCAGCGCTCGACCGCACGACGCTCGACGCGCGTCCCGAAATATTCTGACCCACAACACATCCCCGCACGATCGACTCAGGAGAGACTTCATGTCAGTACTCGATCTGTTCAACGTGACCGACAAGGTCGTCGTCGTCACCGGCGCCTCGTCGGGACTCGGCGTACGCTTCGCCACGGCCTTCGCGGAGGCAGGCGCCGACGTCGTACTCGCCGCCCGACGCGCCGACCGGCTGACCGAGACCGCAGCACAGGTCGAGGCACTCGGACGCAAAGCCCTGACCGTGGCGGCAGATGTCTCCGACCCCGCGGACTGCCAGCGCGTGATCGACAGCGCCGTCGAAACTTTCGGCCGCGTCGACATCCTCATCAACAACGCGGGCATCGGCACCGCGGTACCGGCAACGCGTGAGACGCCGGAGCAGTTCCGTTCGGTCATCGACGTCAACCTCAACGGCTCGTACTGGATGGCTCAGGCCGCGGGCCGAGTCATGCAGCCGGGCAGCGTTATCGTCAACATCTCCAGCATCTTGGGCCTGACCACCGCAGGTCTCCCCCAGGCCGCCTATGCGGCGAGCAAGGCTGCCATCGTCGGCCTCACCCGCGATCTGGCCCAACAGTGGGGATCTCGAAAGGGTATCCGCGTCAACGCGATTGCACCCGGGTTTTTCGAGAGCGAGATGACAGACACCTACGCACCCGGATACATCGAGTCGCAGATGCCGCGAGTCCTGCTGGGACGTATGGGAGATCCCTCGGAACTCGCGGCCACGGCGATCTGGCTGAGCTCGGCCGCAGGCGGCTACGTCACCGGCCAGACGATCGCGGTCGACGGCGGAATCACGGTCACCTAGATCGGCTACCGCCCGCGCAACCGCCCGACACAACCATTGACCGCGGTGGCGATTCAAACCGTCGCCACCGCGATCAGTGTGTCGCAGTTGACCTCTGCGGGCCCCTCGGATGCCAGCCGTTCGAGGAACACCTGCCGCACCTGTGCGATCTGCTCGTCGTCGAGTGGTGTGAGTGCGCCACGCATCCCCGTGCCCACCACCAACTTCCAGGCGAAGTCCGGCGTGCACTCGATGCGCAGTCGGTACACCGACGTGTCGACCTTCTGGGCGCCCAACGTCGTGAACCATTGCG
Organism: Gordonia sp. 852002-51296_SCH5728562-b; assembly: GCF_001665475.1. Lineage (NCBI taxonomy): Bacteria > Bacillati > Actinomycetota > Actinomycetes > Mycobacteriales > Gordoniaceae > Gordonia > Gordonia sp. 852002-51296_SCH5728562-b. Next base: position 85,767 of record NZ_LZMI01000065.1, read on the forward strand.
AGACAGACTCTTCGGTGTCGATATGACTGATCGGCATCCGACTCCCGCTACGCGGCCCTTGATGTGACGTTTCGCCTGCCACCTCCGCAACCGATGCGCGGTAGATCTCGCTGAACTCACGAAGGCTGTCGGCGTGCCAGATCGACGCCCCCATCCGCCCTCCCGGGCGCAGCAGACTCAACACGTTGCGCACGGCGTCGTCCATGTCCGGAAGGAAGAAAATCCCGAACGAACACGCCACCACGTCGAAAGGTGTTACGCAGGGCGATGTTCCGGCTTTCAATGCCGTGACGTCGGCGACGACGCAGTCGATCTCCAGACCTTCGTCAGCCGCATTGGCAGCGGCGATGTCGAGTAGTTCGGACGCGAAATCGACTGCGACGACCGTGCCTGCCGATCCGGTAGCCCGAGCAGCGGGTAGCGCACTCGCTCCGGTCCCCGAACAGATGTCGAGGATGCGCTCCCCTGGCCGGATGTCGAGTTCGTCGACCAGAGCCTGACCCGCAGGCCCCACAGACTCGGTCGCAAGGCGTCGAAATCGGTTCCGATCGAATTGAACAAGCCGATTAACCTGAAACCCGCCGCATGATCTGTCATGCAACCCACCGTAGTGACACCACACCCTTAACGACAATGGTTGTCAGCGAACGGTGAAAGGCGGCGTCCAGTGGTTGTGGAGGTTCACTGGTTGTGGAGGTTCACTGCTTGCCGAGCGCCGATTCGAGTCGATCGACGAACTCCGCCTGCGCGGGGTTCAGCTTCACGCGCGCCTCGTCGAGGCCACACCACTGCGCCCGATCGACTTCGGGAAATGTCTGCATACACCCCGACCGCGGCGGCCACACCATCTCGAACGTGTTGCTGACGACGGTGTCGACGTCGACGTCGCCCTCGACAGCGAAGGCGGTGACGACCTTGCCGCTTTTCTGGCGCACGTCACCGAGTTCGATGACCTCGCCTCGAGGAGCGGCGTGCCCGATCTCCTCGGCGAACTCGCGGCGCGCCGTGTCGAGCGGAGACTCGTCGGCCTCCGGCAGCCCCTTGGGCACCGACCACGCGCCCTCGTCCTTGCGCGCCCACAGCGGACCACCCGGGTGCGCGATGAGTACCTCGACTCCCCCGAAAGAGCCGCCTTCGATCGAAGCTGCCCCGCCGGTCCGTCGAAATACCAGGAGCCCGAAACTGTGTCGGGAAGTGCGCGTGTCCACGCAATATATTCTGGCGGAAACAGGGACGTCACACGATCGCGTCGTGTCCGAAACGTCCGATAAGTAGAACAATGATCCGTGACCGTTCTCGACACGATCAAACATGGCAGAAAGGCCGCCCGCGCGGTCGACGACATCCCACCGCTGGCGCGACTGTTCCCTCTGGGCCTACAGCACGTGATGGCGATGTACGCGGGAGCGGTAGCCGTTCCGTTGATCGTCGGCGGGGCAATGGTCGGCGCAGGGCAGATGCGCTCGGACGAGATCGTGCACCTGATCACGGCCGACCTCTTCGTCGCAGGTATCGCCACGATTGTGCAGGCGGTGGGATTCTGGCGCTTCGGAGTGCGCCTCCCATTGATGCAGGGCGTGACGTTCGCGGCCGTCGGCCCGATGATCACCATCGGCCTCAACCACGGCATCACCGCGATCTATGGCTCGGTGATCGCGTGCGGCCTGTTCATGATGCTCGTGGCGCCCATCGTCGGACGGCTCATCAGATTCTTCCCACCACTGGTGACCGGCACGATCATCTTGATCATCGGTATCTCACTGATGAGTGTCGCCGCAGGTTGGTTCGGCGGTGGCACCGCGAAGGGTGAGGACTTCGGTGCTCCCAAGTCCATCGCCTTCGGCTTCCTCACGCTGCTGATCATCATCCTGCTCGAACGATTCGGGCCACCCGCGGTCAAACGTGTCTCGATCCTCCTCGGCCTCGTCGCAGGAACACTCATCTCGATTCCGTTCGGGATGACCGACTGGAGCCACGTCGGATCGAGCTCATGGTTCGCCGTGCCCGAACCGTTCTACTTCGGCTTCCCCAGCTTCGACGTCAGCTCGATCATCGCGATGATCATCGTCGCGTTGGTCATCATGACCGAGACGACCGGCGACATCGTGGCCGTCGGTGAGATCGTCGACGAGAAGATCACGCCGCAGCGTCTGGCCGACGGCATGCGCGCCGACGGTGCAGGCACCGTGCTTGGCGGCATCTTCAACACATTCCCGTACACCGCGTTCGCGCAGAACGTCGGGCTGGTGGCGATCACCAACGTCAAGTCGCGCCACGTCGCAACGTGCGCGGGCGTCATCCTGGTGATCCTGGGTCTGGTTCCCAAGATGGCCGCGATCATCGAGGGCATTCCTCAGCCCGTGCTCGGTGGTGCGGGCGTGGCGCTGTTCGGCATGGTCGCCGCGAGCGGCGTGCGGACGTTGACCAAGGTGAAGTTCAACAACTCCAACATCCTGGTCGTCGCGATCTCCATCGGCGTCGCGATGCTCACCGAGGCGAGCCTGTCGTACACCAACGACGACAAGATTCCCGTTGCGCTCGATCTCTACGCCAAGTTCCCCGACTGGTTCCAGACCATCTTCCACTCGGGAATCTCGGCGGGAGCCATCTGCGCCATCGTGCTGAACCTGGTCTTCAACTGGCGCAGCACATCTACCGATCCCGTCGATTATCACAACACCGGTGAAATCGACGTCGCTGGCGACAACGTCGGGATCTCGGGGTCCGACGCTCCGCGCGGGGCCGCATTCGATCCGCGCGACGCACTCGCCGCCGCGGACCCGAACACGAGTCCGCAGACGCTACGCATCCTGGCCGACCACGACCCCGGGCTGCATCCGTTCATCGTCACCAACCCGTCGGCACCGAAGGATTTGTGCGACGAGATCAAGGCTCTCGGCGATCCGAAGGTGACGAGCCTGTTCGACAAGTGGGACGACGTCACCGACGGCAAGTTCTCCAGCCGCGGACAGGACACACCGGCCTGAGCTGGGATGGGCCCAGCAGCGGGGACGCTGGAACTACCGCAGCACCTTCTCGATGGCCTTGCCCTTGGCGAGTTCGTCGACCAGCTTGTCGAGGTAGCGGATCTTGCGCATGAGCGGGTCGTCGATCTCCTCGACACGCTTGCCGCAGACGACGCCGGTGATGAGTTCTGCGCGCGGGTTGAGCTGCGCGTCGTCGAAGAAGTCCGCGAAGGTGGTGCCGTCCTCGATGTGACGGGTGAGCGCGGCGTCGTCGAATCCCGTGAGCCAGCAGATGACCTGATCGAGTTCGGCTTTGGTGCGACCCTTGCGCTCCACTTTGGCGACGTAGAGCGGGTAGACGTCGGCGAAGCTCGTAGTGAAGATGCGGCGCATTCCTCGACGGTAACGGGTCGCCGGGCCGTCTCCCCGCGCCACCAGCGGATGAGTCCTATCGTTGGTGCATGTCAGACAGCCCCGATCCCGACAGCCCCGACCCCGACGATCCCGACATCCCACACGAGCAGCCTCACGAGTCGGCGTTCGCTTTCGGCGACGCCACCCCGATCGGCGAGACCGATCGTATCGCCCGCGAGAAGGCCATCTACGAGGCCGCCCGCCACGGCAATGACGTCAATCGCGGTCACGCGCTCGGCGGCAGCGACGGGACCACCGAGGGGCAGTGACGCCGTCAGCCCGGCGGTGCCATGACAACGGGTCACGTCAGCAAGTCCTGACGCGCCGCGATGGCTGGTGTCCGACTCGTCCGTAACCGTGTAGATACTGAAGACATGGAGATCCTGAGTAGTCGCATCCTGTTGCGGTCGCGTGATCCCGAGGCTCTTCAGCACTTCTACCGCCACAAACTTCATCTCGCGATCGCGCGTGAGTACCCGGGCGGCCTGGTCTTCCACGCGGGCAACGGCTTGATCGAAGTACCCGGCCACATGAGTACCGACCTGCCCGACGGCCACGCGAACGGGGCCGCGCTGTGGATTCAGGTGCGCGACGTCGCCGCGACCCAGCGCGAACTGAGCGCAATGGGAGTCGACATCCGCAGGGAGACGCTGACCGAACCGTGGGGCCTCATCGAAATGCACGTCGTCGACCCGGACGGACGCACCCTCATCCTCGTCGAGGTACCTGCCGATCATCCGCTGCGGTTGGACAACCGCTGAGTTCGGCATCCGGCGCTGCAAGCACGACATGCGAGACTGAACGCATGAGCATCTGGACTGCGCCCCTCGCCGACCGCCATATTCAGGCCACCGTCGACCTGCCCGGGTCGAAGTCCATCACCAATCGCGCGCTGGTACTCGCCGCGCTGGCCGACGGACCGTCGACAATCACCGGAACCCTGCGCAGTCGCGATACCAACCTCATGCTGTCCGCGCTCACCGAACTCGGCGTCGGAGTCCGCGTCGACCCCGCCGATCCCACGACCGTCTCCATCGAACCTCGGCCGCTGCATGCGGGCGAGGTGTTCTGCGGCCTGGCCGGAACAGTCATGCGATTCCTGCCGCCGGTGGCCGCGCTCGCCTCCGGCGACGTCGCATTCGACGGCGACCCACAAGCCCGACAGCGCCCACTCACCACCATCCTCGCTGCTCTGCGCGACCTCGGGGTGGGCGTCGACGGCGACAGCCTGCCGTTCGTGGTGCACGGCACGGGCTCGGCCGACGGTGGCACGGTCACGATCGATGCGTCCGGGTCGTCGCAGTTCGTGTCGGGACTCCTGCTTGCCGCAGCGCGATTCGACAACGGGATCACGGTGCGACACGTCGGAGCGCCGGTGCCGTCGACGCCGCACATCGACATGACCGTCGAGATGCTCGCCACCGCGGGGGTCGTCGTCGACACGTCACAACCCGATACCTGGCGCGTACCCCCGAGTGTGATCAAAGCCGTCGACGTCGCTGTCGAACCCGACTTGTCCAATGCCGCAGCGTTTCTCGCGGCGGCCGCGGTCACCGGCGGTGAGGTCAGCATCCCGCGTTGGCCCGCGACAACAACACAGCCGGGTGCACAGATCGTCGACATTCTCGCCGAGATGGGCTGCACCGCAGAACTTTCCGACGGCGTGCTGACGGTGCGCGGGCCAGAACGACTCACCGGGATCAGCCGGAACCTCCGCGACATCGGCGAGCTGACTCCGACGATCGCCGCGGTGTGCGCGCTCGCCGATGGGGAATCCCTGTTGAGTGGGATCGCCCACCTGCGCGGCCACGAGACCGACAGGCTTGCCGCGCTCGCCACCGAGATCAACAAGCTCGGTGGTGATGTGTCCGAGACCGACGACGGGCTCATCATCCGACCGGCTCCGCTACATGGCGGACAATGGGATTCGTATGCAGATCACCGCATGGCCACGGCAGGCGCGATCATCGGCCTTGTGGTCCCCAGCGTCACCGTCGACGACATCGAGACCACGTCGAAGACGTTGCCCGACTTCCCCGGAATGTGGCAGCAGATGGTCGGACATCCGTGATCTACCGCGCGGCAAAGGCTTTCACAGTGTGTCCTGACGGAGGACGCCGGTGAGCCGCCGCGCGAGCAGCTACGACGAATCCGATGTACGGATTCGTCCGGGCAAGGGCAGCCGACCGCGCACCAAGACCAGACCGACACACGACGACGCGCAACATGCGATGGTCGTCTCGGTCGACCGGGGCCGCTGGGGCTGCGTGATCGACGGAGACCCCGACCGACGCGTGGTCGCGATGCGCGCCCGCGAACTCGGCCGCACACCTGTGGTGGTCGGCGACGACGTATCGCTCGTCGGCGATCTCTCCGGCGATTCCGGAAGCCTTGCACGCATCGTGAAGGTGGCGGAGCGTCGAACTGTATTGCGGCGCACCGCCGATGACACCGACCCCTACGAGCGCATCGTCGTCGCGAACGCCGATCAACTCCTCATCGTGACAGCAATGGCCGACCCTCCCCCACGCACCGGATTCGTCGAAAGAGCGCTCGCGGCAGCGTACGTCGGCGGGCTGTCACCGATCCTGTGTCTGACCAAGACCGACCTCGCCTCCTCGGACGAATTCGCTGCCGCATTCGCCGACCTCGACCTGCCGGTTGTGCGTGCGGGGCGCGACGATCCACTCGACGACGTGCTGGCATTACTCACCAATCACCGCACGGCGCTCATCGGACACTCGGGGGTCGGAAAGTCGACGTTGGTGAATCGCCTTGTCCCAGAAGCGGAACGAGCAACCGGGGTCGTCAGCGGCGTCGGCAAGGGACGCCATACGTCGACGCAGTCGGTTGCACTGCCACTGCCGGGCGACCACGACAAGCCGCGCGGCTGGGTGATCGACACACCGGGTATCCGCTCGTTCGGCCTGGCGCACGTCAGCGCCGACGACATCGTGAACGCCTTCGACGATCTCCACGAAGCGATCGAGAACTGCCCGCGCGGGTGCACCCACCTCGGACCGCCCGCCGACCCCGAGTGCGCACTGGACTCGCTGACCGGACACTCCCACCGGCGCGCCATGGCGGTGCGGCACCTGTTACGGGCGGTCAGCGACACAAAGGAGACCGGGACGAAGCAGAGCGGGGAGAACTGAACATCGCGGTCAGGTTTCCGGCGCGCAATGTCGCACCGGCCCTTCGCATTTCGACCTGTCACGCTGTCATATCCCCAGGCGGCCCGCATACCTCTCGAACGATATCCAGCACGGCGCCCGCCGCCTTGTCAGGCTTCTGGTAGCCGAGTGGGCTACGTAGATCACCCAGGTGAGATCCCGGTCGACACAGGGGACGATACCGGCTCCGGACTGATCGGCCGCAACGCTGGCGGGAACCGCTGTCACACCAAAACCACTGCGTGCCAACTGAATTCCAAAGACCTGATCGGCAACCTCGATGACCGAATGCCGCGTCGGGATCTCGGCGTCGATGATCGTTCGGGTTCCCCAACCAGGTGGGTAGTCGATGACGCGCTCGTCTGCGAGGTCGTCGGCGGCGAAACGTCCCGCGCGCGCAAGCCGGTGGTCGGGATGAGTAACCAGTACCAGCGGCTCGGCGGCCAACGCGTACGAGGTGATCCCCGACAGATCGCGTACGCGACCACCCAGCAGCGTCAGGTCGAGGGAGCCATTGCGCAGATGCCGGACGTTGCCCGCGCTGCCCTGCGGACTCTGCCGCATGGCGATTGAGATGCCCGGATGACGGCGATGGACCACCTCGAACGCCCCGGCGAGGTTGATCGTGGCGACGTTGACGAGGGCTCCGAGCACTACCTCGCCACGGACCTCGCCTCGCATCCCGGCGATCGCGTCACGCACCTCGTCCCGTGCGCGCAACGCTTCCCGCGCCGGGGCCATCGCCGCCCGCCCGGCGTCGGTCAACACCAGCACGGTGCGCGTCCGGTCGAAGAGCTTTGCACCGAGTTCGTGCTCGAGCTTCGCCACTCCTGTCGACACCGCGGACTGCACGACGTGCAGAGATCGCGCCGCCGCGGTGAAAGTTCCCTGGTCACAGCACGCGAGAAAGTACTCGAGCTGACGCAATTCCATTCGCATCTCCAGCAGGGTGGTCGCAGCAACGTATCAATCATCAACGATGGTGATGTCCGTATCGAAATCTATCGCTTTTCAGCATGGCCTATCCGGCTCACCATGGACTCATGACTTCGCCACAGCGCACCTCACCCAGCTCATCGGAGACGAACCCGTCCGGAACGTCCGCGACACCGTCGACGGTCACGCCGCGGTTGAGTCGACTGGTAGTGCTGCTCTTTGCGATCACGGCGGGATCATCCGCAGGCTGCCTGTACTACCTGCAGCCACTACTGCATGAGGTCGGCGACGATTTCCACATCTCGACCGCTGCCGCAGGTCTCGTCGTCTCGGTCACTCAGGTCGGCTACCTCATCGGTCTGGCACTCGTCGTGCCGCTCGGAGACTTCGTCAGCCGACGCATCCTGGTCGGCGGACTGCTCGTCGTCTCCTGCATCGGCCTGGCCATCGCGGCCTTCTCTCCGGCCTACGCGGTGCTGATGGTGATGGTCTTCGCGGTGGGTGTCTCCGCGTCAGCAGCGCAGGTCGTCGTGCCGTGGGCAGCAGCGGTCGCCGCGCCGGGCGAGCGCGGTGCAATCGTCGGCACGGTGATGAGCGGACTACTTGTCGGAATCCTGTTCTCCCGTGTATTCGCCGGGTTGGTTGCGCAGGTCGGCGGGTGGCGCACGGTGCTGGTCGTCGCAGCAGTGGTCCAGCTGGCGATGGCGGCCGCGGTGTGGTGGTATGCCCCGCGCACGGCGATCAGCGCCACGTCGACGAGCTATCCCCGCGTGCTGTGGTCCATCGTCACCCTGGTTCGCAGCGAAGGGGTCCTACGTCACCGCATGCTTCTCGGCGGACTGAACATGGCCGCCTTCAGCGGCATGTGGACGGCCATCGCATTCCTGCTCGCAGGGGCACACGGCTCGCAGTACCACTTCTCCGACGCCGCGATCGGACTCTTCGGACTCGCCGGGGTGGCCGGGGCGTTGGCGGCGCCGCGCGTCGGCAAACTCGCCGACCGCGGGTATCTACGCCACACCCAATACGGCGTGTGGGCGATCGAACTCCTGGGGTGGGCTCTGCTCTATTGGGGAGCACACCAGGTCATCGTGCTGGTCATCGCCCTGCTGGTGTTCGATTTCGGCGTCCAAGGCGTCCAGATCGCGAACCAGGCCGCCGTGTACTCGCTCGACGACGAAGCACGATCCCGCTTGACGACCGCCTACATGGTCGCCTATTTCGCAGGCGGGGTGCTCGGATCGGCCTTCGGCGCGTGGGCATACCAGGCCGGTGGATGGGTACTGGTGTGCGCGGCCGGAGCAGGCACGGCGATTGCCGGCATGGCACTGTGGGCCGTCTTCGCAATCAGCGAGCGCAACCATCCGCTACAGGGAGTGACCGCACACGCACGGCTACGCCAAGACACACAAGCCGGGTAGGAGCGAGGCAACATGGCGACAACCATCAGCAATCACGCGCGCGAAGCTTGGCAAACGATAGCTCCACCGGCGCAGGGCAAGCACGGCCCCCTGCCCGCGATGTTGCTGGCCATGACCTTCGTGACCGGTGTCGTTGACGCTTTCAGCTATCTCGCGCTCGGCAGAGTGTTCGTGGCGAACATGACCGGAAACGTCGTCTTCCTCGCTTTCGGTTTGGCAGGTGCCGCGGGCTTCGCAGCATGGGCTTCGATCACGTCGCTGCTGACGTTCGCCTGTGGAGCCGCGCTTGGCGGACGAATCCTACGCATCCACGACGGGCATCGCGGCAAGCAGTTGCGAACCGCGCTCGCGACCCAGGCCGTACTCATGATCGTCGCGGGCGTGGTCGCGTGGACGTTCCCGCATCCCTATCACACGGGAATCGTGGCGACGCTCATCGCACTCGTTTCCGCCGCGATGGGACTGCAGAACGCCCTCGCGCGCGGCCTCGCCGTTCCCGACCTCACGACGACAGTTCTCACGCTGACGATCACAGGGGTGTTCGGGGACAGCCGCGTGGGTACCGGCAGCGGCAGCAGAGCCGGCCGCAGGGGGATGTCGATCGCCACCATGTTCGCGGGAGCCGTCGTCGGCGGCGTGCTCGTGATCCACGACCTCGCACCATGGGCAGTGACCGTTGCGGCCGTCTGCGTCGTCAGCCTGGCATTCGTGTCGCGACGACTCGCGCGATCGACGAGCGACTGGGTCACCGCCGGCCGATGAGCCACGCTCTCGTGTGACCACCCGACGAGCGTGTGACCACCGACGAGCGTGTGACTAGCGGCGCGCCCGGCGACGCATCCGACGCCTGCGGCGAACCTCTTCGATAGCCGTCTTGAGACCCATCGCCTGGTCGAGACCGGCGAAGCGTCGCTCCGACGCGGTCTCGGGTGCGTCGTCGGCCGAATCACGCAGGAAGCGGTCGGGCAGTGCGAGTTTGTTGATGGTCCGTAGCGTCTTCAAGTACTGGACCCACAATGATCCCGTCGTATAGGGGAGGTCGTACTTGTCGCAGAGTTCGCGCACGCGCACCGAGATGTCGGCGAGGCGGTTGCTCGGCAGATCCGGGTAGAGGTGATGCTCGATCTGGTAGCAGAGATTGCCCGACATGAAGGCCATCGCCGGGCCGGCGTTGAAGTTCGCGGAGCCGAGCATCTGCCGCAGGTACCACTGGCCAGGCGTCTCGTCGTCGAGGGTGTCGACCGTGAATTTCTCTGCGCCGTCGGGGAAGTGACCACAGAAGATCACGACGTAGGCCCACAGATTGCGGATCACGTTGGCGGTGAGGTTGGCCGTGAGCGTATGCATCAAGTTGGGGCCGGTCAGTGCCGGGAACAGAACGAAGTCCTTGCCCACCTGCTTGCCGATCTTCCGCGCGAACAGCTTGAGTTTCGGAATCGTGACCTCACGCGGACGCTCGCCCGCGCGGTACTCGCTGAGATCGAGATCGTGCAGCCCGATCCCCCACTCGAACGTCAGCGCGAGAAACAGGTTCATGAAGGGTTGGAGGAGGCGCCGCGGTTCCCACGGCTCGTCCCGCGTGACCCGAAGGACCTTGTAACCGACGTCGTGGTCCATGCCGAGCACGTTGGTGTACTTGTGATGGACGTAGTTGTGCGAGTGCTTCCAGTGCGGGGACGCGCACACCATGTCCCATTCCCACGTCGTGGAGTGCACCTCGGGATCGTTCATCCAGTCCCACTGCCCGTGCATCACATTGTGGCCGAGCTCCATGTTCTCGATGATCTTGGCCAACGCCAGCGAACCGGTGCCGAGCAACCACAGTGAACGACGATGCGAACCGAACAACGCGAGTCGACCGGCAACTTCGAGGGCGCGCTGCGCGAGGATGGTCCTGCGCAGGTAACGCACATCCCGCTCGCCGCGTTCGGACTCGATCTTTCGTCGCAGAGCATCGAGCTCGGCGCCGAGGGCCTCGACATCCGCGTCAGTCAGATGTGCGTATTCATTGATGTCGGTGATAGCCATTGCACTCCATTATGTCGCACGCGGCGTGTGTGCGACACCCACCCTACCCGCGAGTAACCGCAGGCAGCGTGAGGTCGCCGTATTCACGATCAGGCAGCGCGCGTTGAACGTGCTGTAACCACCGTCGGCGCTGCCGCACGTCCTCGACGCCGATCACGCAGCGACCGAATCGCACTACGCAGCCCGCGTCGACGTCCACTCACCGGATCGACCACCGACTCGAGGCGCACCCCCTCGTCGAGTCCGGTCTTGAATCGACGCTCCGACGCCGTCTCGGGAGCGTCGTCGGCAGTCGCCTTGAGGTACTTGTCGGGCAACGACAGCTTGGCGATCGTTCGCCACGACTTCGCGTACTGCAGCGGGAACGACCCCGTCGTGTAGGGCAGGTCGTACTTGTCGCAGAGCGCCTGGACGCGAACGGCAATCTCGGCGAGCCGGTTGCTCGGGAGGTCGGGGTAGATGTGGTGCTCGATCTGGTACGAGAGATTTCCGCTCATGAAAGCGAGCAGGAATCCGCAGCGAAAGTTGGCCGATCCCAACATCTGTCGCAGATACCACTCGGCCTGCGTCTCGCTGTCGACGTCCTGCTTGGTGAATTTCTCCGCACCGTCGGGAAAATGCCCGCAGAAGATCACGGCGTTACTCCACACATTGCGGATGACGTTGCCCAGCGCGTTCGCAGTGGCTGCCTTGCCGAACGCGCGAGCCGACGCCCGGGCGTCTCCCTTGGTCACCGCGGCGGTTGCCGCAGCCGCAAGACCGGGGTAGATCACGTAATCCTTGCCGACCTGGCGACCGATCTTGTTGCCGACGTCGGCTAGGTCGCGGCGGAACTGCGCTTTGGCCTCCGGTGTACGACGCTTCTTGCCGATCTCCAGGTGCTGCGCGGCAACTCCCCACTGGAAGAAGAGCGCGAGCAGCGTGTTGTAGACGAGGTTGCCGTAGTTGAACGGACGCCACCGCTGGTCGCGCGTCACGCGGAGCAGTCCGTAGCCCACGTCGTCGTCCATGCCGAGCACGTTGGTGTACTTGTGATGGATGTAGTTGTGCGTGTGCTTCCAGTGGGCCGAGGGGTCGGTGTTGTCCCACTCCCACGTGGTCGAATGCACCTCGGGATCGTTCATCCAATCCCACTGCCCGTGCATCACGTTGTGGCCGAGTTCCATGTTCTCGACGATCTTCGCGACGCCGAGCGCCGTCGCGCCCGCCCACCAGCACGAGCGACGCGTCGAACCGAAGATCAGTCCGCGGCCGACCAACTCGAGGCCGCGTTGAAAGCGGATGGTGTTGCGCAGGTACCGCGCGTCCCGCTCCCCTCGGTCTGCCTCGATTTCGGCACGGATCTTGTCGAGTTCACGGCCGAGTTCTTCGATGTCAGCCTTGCTCAGATGTGCGTACTCCGGGATGTCGGTGATCGCCATGGGCGTCCTCACTGGTCGCGGATGGTCAGGGGCGACGGGAGAGTCGGCTACGCCTACGTTCCCGTAACTTACGTAAGCGTAGGTTACGGGCATCGGGCTGTCCAGACCAAATGGGGGGTGTTCTGTGGCGAACGGCAGTGAGGTTGATCGCAACGGTCAGGACGCAGTCGCCCCGACGAGTGGCCCGCATGCGAATCCCAGCCGTTGCGACGCGATGTCGAGCGCGCGGCGATACTGTTCACGCTTGCGGCGATGGGTGAGCATGAATCGGGTCGACGCCGCGAGCCGCAGCGGCATCGGAGCCCACTTGTCGAAGTCGACACCGCAGTTGGTGAAGACCTTGAGCGGGACCTCGTCGGCGATCAGCCCGATGTTGTACATCGCAAGGCAGCAACTGATACCGACCGCGGCCTGTGAATGTTGGCGCGCCACCACGCCGATATCGGTTTGGTAGAGCGGCACCGAATCGAGCTTGCCCAGGAAGGCGAGGTGGGTGAGGAAATAGGCGGCGTAGGTGGAGAACTGGACGATCGCCGATCCGGAGTTGATGGTGAGCACCCGACCACCCTCCGAAACGTAGGGATCGTCGGTTGAACGCTCACGCAGGATGTAACCGGTGCAATTGACGACCCAACTCCCCGGGACGACGGGAATCTCCTCATGACTACGGAACACCAGCTGCGGCATGCCATCTCGATCGACGACGTCGACAAGGTAATCAGTGACAATGCCGCTGAGCGCAGCCGAGATGGCGTCGCATTCAGATGGTGAGAGGTTGCCGTTCAAGAACCGACGCGACTCGGGCATCGGGCTGATTCCATACCGCGCGCGGTAGGCGGCGGTCACCTGCTGATCATTTGTCCCGTCGTACATGTCGGCAAACGAGCTGAAGACCTGGCTGGCGGGTTTGGCTGCCCACCATCTGCGCATTCCGATTGGGAAAGCAGCCTCGCGATTGTTGAAGAACGTCCCGGCACCGGCCACCAGATGCACTTCACGTCCGGGATTTCTGGTGGTGATCAGATAGGCGGTGTCCATGGCGGTCTTGCCGCCGCCAATGATCCAGACCGGCGTATTGGTGTCGGTGAAGTCATTCTCGGAGAAGTCGAAGAAGTCGGGCGAGACCGACTTCACCTGCGAACTGCTCAGCGCGAGAGGCTGATTGGGAGTCACGTTGAATCCGTACGCGTTGATCAGGATCGGCGTGTCGAGGACGAGTTTCCCACCCGCGGGGTCGCTGAGATGGACGCGCACGCCGTCTGCGTGTTCATCGAATCGGTCCATCGTCCATCCGTAGTACTCGTCGAGCGCGACTCGTTCCGCGAGAACGTCGCGGCAGTACCGCAGGTGATCGAGGACCTCTGGCTTGGTCGCAAGGTAGTCGGGCGCACGACGCAGCCTCCAGGCGATGTCGCCGGCGGTGAAGAACTCATATGGCTGATGAAGCCGGACATAGGAATACGTGTCGTTCCACATACCACCCGCATCCGGACGACGATCGACGAGAGCCGCCCGAGCGCCCGCGTCGAGGTATTCGGTTGCCACGGCGAGAGCATTCAAGCCCGCTACTCCCGCGCCGACGATGCAGAGGTCGACGTTCGCCACCGCTACGGCACCTGCACTGTTCTGGGATGCCATTGGTTCTCCCGAATTCGGAGCGTGGCGGCAGGTCCGCTGCGTTTATCCCATTGTCCCGGTTTGGCCACCCACCAAAAAGCCCCAGCTTTCGGGGACAGAGGCGCTAGTGATCGCCTGCGTCGGCGAGCAGTTCGTACCCGAGTAGATCCTCGATCTTGCCCGCCGAGCTCGCGGCAAGCGGCTGGGTGCCGAACTCGTTGAAGCCCGCGCGCAGCGCAAGGCGTTTGCTGCCCTCGTTGGAGTCGGCCGCGAACATCGTCAGCCTGCGCAGACCGAGGACGTCGAAGCTGTGCCGCACCGACGCGGGGAACGCCTCGCCGAGCACGCCGGCACCACGCGCCTCGGGATGCGTGTAGAAGCCGATCTCGGCGCCGACCACCGGATCGATCTTGAACAGCGAGATGTCTGCGAGATAGTGGTCCGTTTCCTTGTCGGCGACGGCCCAGGTGCAGGTCTCCCCTCGCGCAGCGGTCCACCACTTCCTGGTGCGCTCGGCCGCGGCATGTTCGACGGTCAGCGGGTCGGGCCTGCCGAACAGGTACTTGCGCGAGATCGGGTCGTCGAGCGTCTCTCGAATGCGCTCGTCGTCCTTGGCCTCCAGGGGCCGCAGGCGGAACCGCTCGGTTTCGAAAGTCGTTGCGTGCCAGACGGTCTTGGGTTCGAAACTCTCGCCGGCGTGCCACTTGCCGCACCAGGCGTCGACGACGCCGCTGTTCATCTCGAGCCAGTCGGGAAGCCGACCGACCAGAGTGAATCCCGCGGCGTGCGCAGCGCGCAGACTGGTGAGGTTGCCCTCGGCGGCCTCCCAGCGCACGACCTCGACGTCGCGGTTGTCGACGGCGTACTGCATCGCCAACACCATCGCGCGCCGCACGAGGCCTTCACCGCGAGCATCGGGATGCAACCCGAAACCGATGTCGACGATCCGGCCGGGCCCACGGAGATCGATACTTCCGGCGAACCGGCCGTCGTGCTCGATGGCCCAGATCATCGACGTCCCGTTACGCCATCCCTGCAGTGCATTGATGATGAACCGCTCGGCGTCGGATCGACCGTACGGCGATGGCATCTTGGCCCATCGCATCGTCAGGGGATCGGTGGCATATCCGACGATGCGATCGACGTCGTCGGTCTGATGTGCCCGCAGAGTGATGGTGCCATCGGTCAGCATCGGGACATCACTCGTCGCGGTCAGTTCAATCAGTTCAGCTCGCACGCGGATCCACCTCCGTGGTCGACAGCCTCGCCCACAGAGCCTAACGCGTCGACCAACCCGGCGACGGGGAACACAGGCGCCGAGGCGCCCGAAACGCTCGTGAGCTGCGCATTCGCCGAGGATTTCGGCGATTCGTCATACATCGAGTGTGCAGTCACCCGCGGCAGCGCTCACGCAGGTCTGTATTCGTTCGCCCGCGACATGCTCGTCGCCGGATCGAAGATCGCGCACGCACCCCTTGTCGAGCATGACCACGCAGCTCTGACAGATGCCCATGCGGCATCCGAACGGCATCAACACACCGGCCTGCTCCCCCGCTTCGAGCAGGGTTGTCGCGCCGTCCACCTCCGCGGTCTGCCCCGTGCGTCCGAAGGTGACGGTCCCGCCCTGCGCGCCGACCGCGCCACGCTCGAGAGCGAATCGCTCGATGTGCAGGCGATCGGAGGCATCTGCATCGATGAACGCCGCTTCGACCATTTCCAAGAAACCGCCCGGCCCACACGCCCACGTTTCGCGTGTCCGCCAGTCGGGGCTGAGCTCGTCGAGCGAATGTGCGGTGACCTTGCCGTCGGCCCTCGTGTACTGCACGTGCAGGTCGATGAGTCCGCTCTTCTCCATCTCGACGAGTTCGTCGGCAAACAGCAGATCGTCGGGCGTCGGCACCGAGTGCACCACGCGCACGTCTGTCGACTGTCCGCGATGGCGCATCATGCGCAGCATCGAGATGATCGGGGTCAGTCCGCTGCCAGCGGTCAGGAAAAGCACTTTGCCCGGCAGTGGCTCGGGCAGAACGAACTCACCCTTGGGCGCGGCCAATCGCACGACTGTACCCGGCTCAAGTCCCTTGACCAGGTGCGTCGACAGGAAACCCTCGGGCATGGCCTTGACCGTGATCGCGATGGTGCCCTCGGTGCGCGTCAGATCCGGCACCGAGGTCAACGAGTACGACCGCCACGTCCAACGCCCCTCGACGAGCACTCCGATTCCGATGTACTGCCCGGGCGCGTAGTCGAGCGTGAATCCCCACCCCGGCTTGATACGGATGGTGGCGGAGTCGTCGGTTTCCGGAGTCACCGACACCACCTGGCCGCGCAGTTCACGCGCCGACCAGAGCGGATTGGCCAGGTGGAGATAGTCGTCGGGCAACAGCGGCGTGGTGATCCGCGCGACCGCAGCGCGTGCCCACCGAGCCCCACGACTACGCGCTGCCACCCCCGACACCGGCTCTTCAAACCGTTCCCGCAGCTCCCGCAGGTTCACCGTTCCCACTCCTCGTCGTGCGACCGCATGTTGGACGGAGCCCGCAATCGGGGCCCCGAAGACCTCACGCGACAACTTTAACCTACGGAACCGTAGGTTAGGGAATGAGTGGACTCCGGGACAGCCCCAGAGCAGTTCAGAGCCCCAGAGCAGTTCAAAAGCCCCAGAGCAGTCCAAAAGCCTCAGAGCAGTCCAAAAGCCTCAGAGCAGTTCGAGGAGGAACGGTAGCTCCTGGGTCGCGTACCACCCCAGGTCGTGGTCTTCGACGTCGCCGACGGCGAGTTCGGCGTCCAGGTCGCCCATGTCCGCGGCGTCGATGACCACGACGGCGTTACGGACAGCACTTTCGGCATCGGCGCCGTCGACCAGCACAGACGCGATCGCCGACTTCGCGATCGGACCGGAGACCTTCACGACGGCGTCGTCGAGGTCGGGACGCAGTGTGGCTCCGTCGACGTCGGCGGCAACCACGGCACGACGAGGCGGTAGGCGGGGTGTGTCGCCGGGCTTGGCAGTCGCCTCGTCGGCTTCGAGGTCGGCCTCCGCGTCGGGGTCGCCCGGCTCGGGGGCTTCACCGGCCAGCAGACGCAGCGACGCACGCGCGGCCTCGCGGATCGCCGCCTCCGCCAACTCCTCGTCGTCACCGGAGAAGTACGACTCGCGCAACGCCGGAGTGAGTGCGAAACCCGTCCCGCCGACCGGGCGGAACTCCCCGGTCTCGTCGAGTTCGAGCAGCATGGTCAGCGTCGCCGGAAAGTAGACCCTCACCGCGTGTTTCCTCCTACGACATCCTCAGCGTGTTACCTGGATTCACGCGCTTTTAATGGAATCCGTGCTTTACCTGGATTCCACCCATTTACCTGGATTCCGCTGCCAACACTAGTGGGCGTCGGCGAGTTCCTCGTACGACTCGCGGACGTAGTCGCCGATGAGCGAAGGGTCGTCGATCACACCACGATCGGCGGTGAACCCGAACTCGATCGACCCCGCATACTCGCACACGCCGACAGACAACGCGCGTCCGGCGACCAGGCCGGGTACGACGAACAGGTTGGACACCTTGTGGCCCGAGACGTACTGGGGCGGAATCGGCACGGTGTTCATCGCGACCGGCACGTTGTACCCGCGGCGGTCGAGTGACCGGAACGCGCGCGAACTGAGTTCCGCGAACGGTATGACACCCAGCTCGCTCAGCAACGGCTGCGTCGACGGTGAGACGCGTCGTGACGACTGCGCATAGCGATTGGCCAGCCCCGCGACCTGAGCGAGTCGGACCAGCGGATTGGACTCCCCAACCGGGAGGTCGGTGACAAACCGCGGCTCGTCGGTGACGATCCACGTCTCGGGTGACTCCTCGTGCGCAAGTACCCCGGACTGTCGCGCGCCGAGCGGAAGCACCGCCCGCACGGTGTCGCCGAACCGACCCTCCGCGTCGATGGACAGCAGCCAATGGCGCATCGCACCCGTGATGATCGCGAGCTCGACGTCGTTGACGGTGCATTCGTTGCGTTCGGCGATCTTCGCGACATCGCGCCGTGGCACCGACGCCGAGACAAACGTGCGGGTCGACGACCCGGGCGCGTTCAACAGGCTCGACGGTGCCGAATCCGTGAGCTGCTGCACCAGGCGTCCTGCGCGGCGGACCGTACCCACCACCACGGACTTCGCCTCACCGAGCAATCCGTTGCCACCGATGACCGAATCAATCAGCTCTCCCGGGCGCGCCAACGCCTCGGCCAGCGCACTGACCGCCAACGACGCCGAACCGGGTGGGGGCCCGGGCATCCAGACATCCACGGGCAGTGCGGCGACGTCGGGTTCGTCGTCGCAGATCAGCTCGCTCATCTCGGCGCCACCGCCGTCGATCAGACAGCGATGCGACTTCGTCAGGATCGCGAACCCGCCGTCCTCGAGTCCCTCGATCAGATACATCTCCCACAGCGGTCGGCTGCGGTCGAGGGGCCGCGACATCACGCGGGAGACGAGATCTTCGAGATCGGCCATCGTTCCCGGCGACGGCAGGCCCGATCGGCGGATGTGGAAATTGATGTCGAAGTCGGGGTCGTCGGCCCAGACCGGACGGGCCAGCCCGAGGGTGACCTCCAGGACCACCTTCCGATACCGCGGCACGAGTTGCAGTCGGTTCTCGACGAGCCGCACCAGCGCCGGATAGTCGAGGACGGGTGGTTCCGACTTCTTTCCGCGTGTCCGACTGGTCGCGAGATCCTTTGCCGCGGAACGCTTCTTGCCGTTGGTTCCGGGAAAGACGATGACGGCACCGAGGTGATTGGTGACACCTGCGCCGTCGAGGAAGTAGGAGATCGCCTCGCGCGGAGACAGCCGGTTCGCCACGCGATGATCCTAGCGCCGCGGACACCGTCGCCGACATCGCGATGGCGATACCCGCCGCATCGCATGGGCGCGCCCCGCGAACGTAGTCATCCGAGTGTCAGGACGACCAGCTGCCAGCGATACTCGACGCGGGTCGCCACCGGACTGTAGCGACCACGAGCCGCCTGCCCAGCTACGCGAACCCGGCACGGCACGCGTTCGATACGCCCCGCGAACGCCCGCGACCTGCCCTGCCGCGAGTACGTCCCGAAGATCTCTGCCGATCCCGCGTCGCACATCTGGACGTGGACGCGTCGAACGGTGGGGATGCACATGTCGTGGCCCGCCGCCCCGGCCCGCGCGAGGGCGTCGATCTGGTCGTCGACCTGGATTCCGACCCGATGCTGCAGATGCGATGCGGGCCTGCGGCGCGCGATGACCTCGAAGATCATCGTGAGCGTGCCGACCGAGAAGTCCCGCGCCGCAATGGCGGTTGCGCCGGAACCAGTGCGGGAAGTCGCACGAGCCGCGGTGCGGGTACTGGCGCCCGGCATCTCCGGCGCGCGGCGAGCGGGGGCGGCAGCGGACCTCTCGTCACGCGTCGAGCCGGTCAGGGACCCGCGCGTCTCGTAGTCGGGCGCGGGCACTATCCGGATACGACTCGACGCCGGACTCGCTTCGATATGCGACGGCTGATCAGTGTAGGTGTTGGTCATGGAAACTCGGACGCACGCGAGGTACGTCCGGTTCCATGAACGTCAGAGAATTTTCAGCGTCGACGTCGCTTGGACTTCGGCGGCTTCGCGCCCTCGCGTTTTCCGCTGGCACGCGCGGCGGCCCGACGCTCCCGACGCGACGCGGCCACGAGTGCCGGATCGTCGAGTTCCTCTTCCTCCGAGTGCACGGACGTGCCACCGTCCTCGTCGGGCCCGGAGTACGTCATCGGGACGTCGGACTCGGCGTCGACGCCGACAGCACGCAATGCGGCCGGTGCCTCGCTGTTGCCCGACGCGCCATTCTGCGATGCCCCGTTACCGGACGCCGCCGCACCTGCCATCGCGGGCTGACGGGCGGCGGCCGCGGCTGCAGTCGCCGCAGCGGAAGCGGGTGTGACAGTGGGAGCGGGCTCGGCCTGCACCTGCACGTTGTACAGATACTGGAGGGTCTCCTCCTTGAGGCCCTCGAGCATCCCGACGAACATGTCGTAGCCCTCGCGCTGGTACTCGACCACCGGGTCACGCTGGGCCATGGAGCGCAGGTGGATGCCCTCGCGGAGGTAGTCCATCTCGTAGAGGTGATCGCGCCACTTGCGGTCGAGAACACTGAGCAGGATCGTGCGTTCGAGCTGCCGCATGGCATCCTCGCCGCCGATCGCGGTGATCTCCTCCTCGCGCTTCTCGTACGCCTTCTGCGCGTCGTCGACGAGGATCTCTTTGAGTTCGTCGGCCGAGATGTCGTCGCGCTCACCGAACTCGTTCTCGCCCACCACTTCTCGCGGGTCCAGCTCGATCGGATAGAGCGCACGCAGAGCGGTCCACAGCTCGTCGATGTCCCAGTCCTCGGCGTAACCCTCCTCGGTCGCGCCGTCGACATACGCGCCGACGACCTCGGCGATCATCTGCATGATCTGCTCGCGATGCTCGGTGCCCTCGAGGATGGTGCGACGCTCGGCGTAGATGACCTTGCGCTGCTCGTTCATCACCTCGTCGTACTTGAGGACGTTCTTGCGGACCTCGAAGTTCTGCTGCTCGACCTGGGTCTGCGCGCTGCGGATGGCCTTGGTGACCATCTTCGCCTCGATCGGGACGTCGTCGGGCAGGTTGACGCGGTTCATGATCGTCTCGAGGGCCGCGCCGTTGAAGCGTCGCATGAGTTCGTCGCCGAGCGAGAGGTAGAACCGTGACTCGCCCGGATCGCCCTGGCGGCCGGAACGTCCGCGCAACTGGTTGTCGATTCGACGGGATTCGTGACGCTCGGTACCGAGCACGTACAGACCGCCCGCATCGCGCACGGCGTCGGCTTCCTCCGCGGCCTCGCGGCGCGCGACGGTGATCGCCTCTTCCCACGCCTCCTCGTACTCGTCGGGGGTGTTGACCGGATCGAGTCCGGCTTTGCGCAGGCGGGTGTCGGCGATGATGTCGGGGTTACCGCCGAGCACGACGTCGGTACCGCGACCGGCCATGTTGGTGGCGACCGTGACCGCTGCGGGTCGACCGGCCTCTGCGACGATCTGCGCTTCCTGCTCGTGGAACTTGGCGTTGAGCACGGTGTGCGGGATGTCGCGCTTGGCGAGCTGACGCGACAGGTACTCCGACCGTTCGACGCTCGTCGTACCGATCAGAACCGGCTGACCCGCCTGGTGGCGCTCGGTGATGTCGTCGACGACGGCGGCGAACTTCGCCTCTTCCGTCTTGTAAATCAGATCGCCCTGATCCTTGCGGACCATCGGCTTGTTGGTCGGGATCGGGAGCACGCCGAGCTTGTAGATCTGGTCGAACTCCGCGGCCTCGGTCTCCGCGGTACCCGTCATGCCCGAGAGCTTGTCGTACAGACGGAAGTAGTTCTGGAGCGTGATCGTGGCGAGTGTCTGGTTCTCCGCCTTGATCTCGACGCCCTCTTTGGCCTCGATCGCCTGGTGCAGACCCTCGTTGAAGCGACGGCCGTCGAGCACGCGACCGGTGAACTCGTCGACGATGAGCACCTCACCGTTGCGGACGATGTAGTCCTTGTCGCGGTGGAAGAGTTCCTTGACCTTGATCGCGTTGTTCAGATAGCTGACCAGCGACGAGTTGGCGGCCTCGTAGAGGTTGTCGATGCCGAGCTGATCCTCGACGAATTCGACGCCCGCCTCGTGCACGCCGATCGTCTTCTTCTTGATGTCGACCTCGTAGTGGACGTCACGCTCGAGCAGCGGCGCGATACGCGCGAACTCGGTGTACCACTTGCTCGATCCCTCGGCGGGACCCGAGATGATCAGCGGTGTCCTCGCCTCATCGACCAGGATCGAGTCGACCTCGTCGACGACGGCGAAGTTGTGGCCACGCTGCACGAGATCCTCGAGTGCATGCGCCATGTTGTCGCGCAGGTAGTCGAAGCCGAACTCGTTGTTGGTGCCGTAGGTGATGTCGGCGGCGTAG
The DNA here is from genome assembly GCF_001665475.1 of Gordonia sp. 852002-51296_SCH5728562-b. Classification (NCBI taxonomy): domain Bacteria; kingdom Bacillati; phylum Actinomycetota; class Actinomycetes; order Mycobacteriales; family Gordoniaceae; genus Gordonia; species Gordonia sp. 852002-51296_SCH5728562-b. Next base: position 107,708 of record NZ_LZMI01000065.1, read on the forward strand.
GCGACCTTGCGCTGCTCGGGAGTCATCCCGGTCAGGATCACCGCGGTCTCGAGACCTAGGAAGCGGTGGACGCGTCCCATCCACTCGGAGTCGCGCTTTGCCAGGTAGTCGTTGACGGTGACGACGTGCACGCCGTCGCCGGACAGCGCATTGAGGTAGGCGGGCAGCACACAGGTCAGGGTCTTGCCCTCACCGGTCTTCATCTCGGCGATGTTGCCGTAGTGCAGCGCGGCGCCACCCATGATCTGCACGTGGAAGTGCTTCTGGTCGAGAACGCGCCACGCGGCCTCGCGAGCGACCGCGAAGGCCTCGGGCAGCACTTCGTCGAGCGTCTCGCCCTCGGCGATCCGATCCTTGAACTCGCCGGTCTTGGCCTGCAGTTCGTCGTCGGACAGCGACGCGATCTCGTCTTCCAACGCCTCGACGTGCGATGCGATCGCATCGAGTCGCTTGACCATGCGGCCTTCGCCGACGCGCAGCAGCTTGTTCAGCACCGTGGATCGAGTCCCTTACTCATGTCGACTACTCACGAAATACGGCCTGTGCATGCGAGTGCATGAACGCAGGCCGTATTCCATGGTACCGACGTCGCCTGAAGGGAGCCTGATCGGTGCCCCGTGGCTGTCGATCAGACGAGCCGAATCAGTCCGTAGTCGAAGGCGTGGCGGCGGTAGACCACCGAAGCCTGATCGGTTTCCTTGTCGTGGAACAGGAAGAAATCGTGTCCGACCAGTTCCATTTCGTAGAGGGCGTCGTCGACGGTCATCGGGACGGCTGGGTGTTCCTTCACGCGGACGATCTGTCCTGGTGTGTGGTCATCGACGCCGTCGTCCCAGGTTTGTGCACCGTCGACGGTGCCGGGGTCACCGGGGAGTTCGTCGACGGTTAGTTGGTCGACTCGCAGTGGCGGTGCCCCCACCTCGGTCGCCTCGGCCACCGAGAGCGGCCGACGGTTGCCGTAGTGCACGCGTTTGCGGTCTTTCACCCGACGCAATCGGGACTCGACCTTGTCGAGAGTGGCCTCGAGCGCGGCGTAGAAGTTTTCCGCGCATGCCTGCGCACGGACGACAGGCCCCTTGCCGGTGGCCGTGATCTCCACCTGCTGGCACGCCTTGGACTGCCGCGGATTGCGTTCGTGATTGAGTTCGACGTCGAATCGGTAGACGTTGAGGTCGAACCTCTCGAGTCGCGCGAGCTTGTCGCGGACGTAGATCTGGTAGTGCTCGGGTATCTCGACATTGCGCCCGGCGAAGACGACCGTGGCGTTCGGTTCGGCCGGCTCGTCGGACTCGACTGTTCCGGGGGGCCGCACAAAAGCGAATTCTGCGTCGTACTCGTCGGTGGTGGCACCGACCTTTGATTCACGCCGACCCTTGCGATGGACGACTTGCGACATTCGACTACCTCCTGGGTGTGCTACCACCACCCGATCTCGTCGAAAGATCTACGGAACCCATCGAGGTCTGTAGAGCCCGAAAGCCGTTGTGCGCAAGGAGAACCCGCTGTGACTTACGTGAAGCACCAGACGATTCGCGGCAACTGAGGTCAGGAAATGGCGACTCATTCATGCCAACCGGCGGTTGACAACCAGTGTCAGGGGCTTCACCTCCCGTACCGGGACTCGGCTACCTTCTGCAACCTCGACCGTAGTCGGAAGTTTGCCTGTTAGCCATCGATATGACGGCTCGTCGCCACGTTGATTCGAGTACGGGACCAACGGCCCAGCGGGTGCCCGCTCGGCAGATATCCACAGGCTCACATGAATCCACAGTTGTGCGTCGGATCGCAGCCGCACCACGGGTGTCCTTCGGTCGAGCGTGCAGGCTCGGGTCCATGTCAGGAATCGCCCGACGGCACGTCCGCGCGATCGCACGCGCCGGCGTCGACCTCATGATCCCGGTGACCTGTGGCGGTTGCGATGCTCCGGGACCGCGCTGGTGTGCACGCTGCGCGGCGCTTCTCGCCGACGCTCCCGTGATGCTCTCCCCCAGGGTCCCGGTCGGTGTCGGGGTGTGGGCGCTCGGGCGCTATCGCGGTCCACATCGCAAGGCGGTGATCGAGCTCAAGGAACACGGCCGACGCGATCTCGCCGCCCCGCTGGGGCACGCCTTGGGCGACGCACTGCGCACGCTGAGTCGCTGGGGCGAGATCCCACCCGCGTCGCGGCTGTCTCTCGTTCCCGCTCCGACGCGGCCGCTCGCGGCACGACGACGCGGCGGCGACACCGTCACGGCCATCGCCGCCTGCGCAGCCGGTGAGTTGGGGCAACGCACGTCGGTGCGTCCGTTGTTGACCATCCGCCCCGGAGGACGCGACTCCGCGGGACTCGACGCCAGGGCGCGGCGTCGAAACCTCGCGCAGCGCGTCGGCGTCCGGTCACCGCCGACGCGGACCGACCGTTCACCTCGCACGGCGACGGTGCTGGTCGACGACGTGATGACCACCGGCGCGACAGCAGCAGAATCAGTCCGCGTGCTCGCTGAACACGGCGTACGCGTCGACCTCGTCGCCGTCATCGCCGGCGCATGACAGACGCCAGAGGCTCAGGGCAGCACGGGGATCGCAGTCGGCGACATCGCGGGCTCAACCTCAGTCCAATACTGGTCGGGCTGCCCGTTGGTGCTGCCGAGTCGGAGTATCCCGCGTTGGTCGCCGATGTAGACGTTGCTGGCATCCGCAGTGACCGCGCGGACCGGTGGTGCCACGTTTCCGCTGATCAGACCGGATGCAGGAGCACCGTTGATCGGCAACTGGACCACCGGCGAATCGGAGGCGTCCCGGGCGACCATGAGAGTCGTCGACGTGGCCCACGACAGCGACACAGCTTGATTGCCGACGTTGTACGCGGCGATTCGTGGGTCGGACAGGGTCACCTGGCCGTCCTCGTTGGTCGCGATGACGGCGAGCAGCACCTGTCCGCCGACGATGAGTGCGACACGGACGCCGTCGGGCGACACCTGCAATTCGGTGATCGGGCCACGGGCAATCGGTGCGATCGACGCCGCGTCGACCGTCGAAACGATCTGGCTGGAGTTCTGGGAATCACGCACAACGCGAACGGGCTTGCCGTCGACGACCGCCCACACGGTGTCGTTCCCATAGCTCCCCGAAAACGACGGTCGCGTGATCGAGGTCCCCGAGGTGAGCGGCGAGACCTCACCGCCATAAGCGCCCGACACGAGTTGCAGTCCGGGTCCGCCGCGGGCTGCGACGACCGCCGTCACCTCGTCGCCGTCCGCCGAAATCGACGCGGAGCGAACGTCGCGGCTGGTACCCAGCGATCCACCCGACGGCGTGGTCCCGGTGTCGGTGACCTTGAGCAGAGCGCCGTCGCGCACGATGTTGAGCCCGACATCGGTGGTGGGCGTTGCGAGCGGGTCGAACGCCTTGACGTCGGCGGGCTGCCACCCGGCGCTGCGCTCGGGGACCAGCGGCGCGCCGTCTGCGCTGATCACATACGGTCCGCCGATGTCCGCGGCGTTGAGGGTCCAGATGATCTGAGCGGCAAGCGATGTCCGGTCACGCACGCCGAGGGTTCCGAGACCGGTCAGTTCGATGCGGACACCGCCGCCGGAGATCTGCGCAGCCTGTCCGCGCAGCGACGACCCGGTCGGGAAGCCGTTGTCGACGCCCGCTTCGAGATCTTCTGCCGGGCCCGCGATCAGCCTGGTGAGCAGGACCGTCGGGTCGGCGTCCTGGTTGCCGTACAACCACCGCGGGTCCGAAACCAGTTGCTGATGGGTGCGATCGGTGAAGTACAACGACACCGAACGGTATGTCGCGACGAACCGACTCCTGTCGATCATCGCGCCGTTGGGCAGCGGGCCGTCGATCAGCCACTGCTCCCCCACGCGGACAAGGCTGATCGTGGTCTCGACCCGCCCGCTGGCGGGCAGCAGTTGTCCGTTGGACTTGAGTACTCCGACGTTGTCGCCGACGAGACGCATGCGCACCGAGTTCTGGCTGCGCTGATCGACGAACGTGTTGATCTCGTCGAGGATGATGGCGTCGCCACGCTCGTCCCACTGCTGCGACGACGGTGCCGTCAGAAATCGCCGGGCGGCCGCATGCCCATCCGTCGGCGACGCCGTGGCTTCAAGAAATGCACGCACCAGCGCTTCGGGGTCCATATCGGACTGCGGAACCGGAACCGCGTTCGTCGGTCCCTCGCGCTTGAAGGATTCGATTGGCTGAGGCGACGAACTCTCGGGTACGCCGCCGCATGCGGCGAGCACGATCGCCGTCACGAGCAGCCCGATCAGCGCGACGAATCGTCGTGATGTCCGGCCGCCCACGCGCGCGATCACCGTTGCTCCCCGTCGCTCGCGTCGGCCCTGTCTGCGGCGTCTGCCTTGTCCGCAGGGTCTGTCTTGTCCGCGGTGTCTGTCCTCTGTGCGGTGTCGGCCCTGCCGGCAGTGTCGTCCCCGCCAACGGCGTCAGAGGTGCCGGGGTCGTCGAGTCGCGTAACAACCGTTTTCGTCGACGACTTCGCGGGCAAACTGCGGACCGGCTGACCAACCGGTTTGAGTGGCAACGGGCTACCGAGAACCTTGTAACCGCGAATCAGCGGAATGGTCAGTCGGAAGCACGCTCCCTTGCCGGGCTCGCCCCATGCGTCGAGACGCCCCTGGTGCAGCCGGGCGTCCTCGATGCTGATCGCAAGACCGAGCCCGGTGCCACCCGACCGACGGAACCTCGACGGATCCGACCGCCAGAAGCGGTTGAACACCAGCTTTTCTTCACCGGGGCGCAGCCCGATGCCCTGGTCGCGCACCGTGATCGCAACGGCGTCGCCGTCGGAGCGCATGGTGAGCGTGATGGGTTTGCGTTCGCCATGGTCGATGGCGTTCGCGAGCAGATTGCGCAGAATACGTTCCACACGACGCGGGTCGATCTCGGCGATGACGGGTTCGTCCGGTAGATCGAGGATGATCTCGGTTCCCGTGTCGGAGGCGAGGTGCGAGACCGTCGCGAGCGCTCCGTCGATCGGTATGGCCATGTCCATCCGTTCGGCGGCGAGTTCAGCCATTCCGGCGTCGTGTCGGGAGATCTCGAGGAGCTCGTTGAGCAACGTCTCGAAGCGATCGAGTTCTTTGTCGAGCAGCTCGACGGATCGTTTACGCACGGGGTCGAGGTCGTCGCGGCCCTCGTAGAGGACATCGCTGGCCATGCGGACCGTCGTGAGCGGTGTACGGAGTTCATGGCTGACATCGGAGGTGAACTGTCGCTGCAGACCACCGAACTCCTCGAGGTGGGTGATCTGCTTGGACAGGCTCTCGGCCATGTCGTTGAACGACATCGCCAAGCGGGCCATGTCATCCTCGCCGCGCACAGGCATTCGTTCCTTGAGGCGCCCATCGGCGAAGCGCACGGCAATTCTCGACGCCGACCGCACAGGCATGACGGCCTGCCGGGATACCAACCATGCGATGGCCGCGAGCAAGCCGAGTAGCACAACGCCTCCGGCGAGCAGGGTGCCACGCACCAGGTCGACCGTGTTCTCTTCGGTGGTCAGCGGAAACACCAGATAGAGCTCGAGTCCGGGAACCGACGAGTTGGTCGGTGTGCCGATGACCAGCGCGGGAATCGATCCGCCTGAACCATCGGCCACGCGCGTGTACTGATAGGCAACCTGTCCGCCCTGCACCATGTCACGCAGGTTGCGCGGTATCTCCGAGATCGGGCCGACGCCGAACTGTGAACCATCACTGCCTGATCGCGGCACGATGAGCACGCTGTCGAAGGTGCCGACAGATCCTGACGTCTGGCTGGTGTCGACGTCGCGGTCGGTCAGCAACGACCTCGTCTGCCGCAGCCGGTTCTGCACGGACGTGTTGCCGTCGCCGCTCGCAAGGTCACGTTCGACGGCGACGCGCGCACGCTCGACCTCTTCGGTCGCGGCACCCAACTTGACCTCGAGAAGCCGATCGGTGATCTGACTCATCAGCACGAACCCGAGGATGAGGAGCACGACGAACGACAACACGAGCGTCGACACGACGACACGCAACTGGAGCGAACGCCGCCACATGCGGCCGAATGTCCGGCCGACGCCGCCTGCCGCGCGGGTGAACCGACCGAGAGTGCTGTTGACGCGACGTCGAGAACGACCGATCACGGCGGGCCGGCCTTGTAGCCGACCCCCCTCACCGTCAGGACGACCTCGGGATTCTCCGGGTCGGTCTCGACCTTGGCGCGTAGACGCTGGACATGCACGTTGACGAGTCTAGTGTCCGCCGGATGCCGGTATCCCCACACCTGCTCGAGAAGCACGTCGCGCGTGAAGACCTGCCGCGGTTTGCGGGCGAGCGCAACGAGGAGATCGAACTCGAGCGGTGTCAGCGAGATGGGCACGCCGTCACGGGTGACCTTGTGTGCGGGCACATCGATCTCCACCGGCCCGATCGACAGCAACTCGGCAGGCTCTTCGTCATTGCGACGCAGCCGCGCACGCACCCGCGCCACGAGTTCTTTCGGCTTGAACGGCTTGACCATGTAATCGTCGGCACCCGACTCGAGCCCGAGCACGACGTCGACGGTGTCGGACTTCGCTGTCAGCATCACGATGGGTACACCGGAATCGGCCCGCAACACCCGACACACGTCGATCCCGTTCATCCCGGGGAGCATGAGGTCGAGGAGGACGAGGTCAGGACGAACCTCTCGAACCGCAGTCAACGCCTGTGTTCCGTCGGAGACGACGAAGGGTTCGAAACCTTCACCACGCAACACAATCGTTAGCATTTCGGCGAGCGCGGCGTCGTCGTCCACAACGAGGATGCGAGGCTTCATGACTCCAATGGTGACACTTCCGTGATCGAACCGTCGTGATTGACGCGCCGAGGCGGGCTGGCGCCTTCTCATCGCCTCGGCGCCTACCATTCGATCGTGGGAGTGCTCATCGCAGTGGAGGGGTTGGACGGCGCCGGAAAGAACACGCTGGTCACCGGCGTGGTTGACGAGTTGACCCGACGCGGCGCGTCGGTGTCGACCTTCACGTTCCCGCGATATGGCTCATCTATTTTCGCCGACGTCGCGTCGGAGGCATTACACGGTGAGCACGGCGATCTGCGTGAGAGCGTCAACGCCATGGCGCTGCTCTTCGCACTCGACCGCGTCGACGCCGCAGCACAGATCCGCGCGGCACTCACCGAGTCCGACGTCGTGATCCTCGACAGATACGTCGCGTCGAACGCGGCCTACAGCGCGGGACGGCTACGGCAGGACGCATCCGGAGACATCGTGCGCTGGGTCGCCGACCTCGAGTTCGGCAGATTTGACGTTCCCGTCCCCGACCAGCACCTACTGCTCGGAGTGCCCGCAACCGTCGCGATGGAGCGCGCACGCTCTCGCGCGGCCACCGATCCGTCACGGCCACGCGACGCATACGAACGCGACGACGACCTGCAGATGCGCGTCGACTCCGTCTACCGACAACTCGCCGCGGAGAGCTGGGCGTCGCCGTGGATCGAAGTCGGCACAGATTCTCCCGAATCGGTGGAACCCGCGGGCCTTGTTGCGCGTCTGATGCACGAATGACTGCACCAGCGATTCCTCGCTCACGAATTCCTGCGCGCGTGAACGACGGCGCTATGAATGACCGGCGCTATGAACGACGGTGCGCTGTGAATGACGGAACTGGGGCAGCCGCTCGCCTCTTCGATAACGTCGACGATGACACCATCTGCCAAGGAGTTTCATGACCTACCCGCCCACACCGGGACGCGGCACACCGCCGCAGGGGCAGTACCCGACCACGCAGCATTCATCGGGCCAGCAATCACCGGATCAGCCTTCACCCGGCTACGTCGACGGCAATCCGTGGGCGGCACCGCCCTCCGCGCCTGCGCCGTTCCCTCAGACGACGCCACCGGGAGCCGCTCCGGCGTCGGGCCTACAACCGTACCCGGGCGTCCAGCCCTACTCAGGGGCTCCCCAGTACCCGGGAGCCCCGCAGTACTCCGGATCTTCGCAGCCCGCAGGAGTCCCGCAGTACCCGGGAACCCCGCAGTACCCGGGAACCCCGCAATATCCGGGAGCCCAGCCGCATCCGGGGGGACCACAGGGGCCGCTGCCGCAGCAGGTCGTTCCACCGCCCGGCTGGGATTCACCGTTCGCGCATATGCAAACCACCAAGCCGACGCCGCATCGTGGCCTGATCGCAGGAATCGCAGCGGGCGTCGTCGTGATCCTGGCACTCGGTGTGGTGCTCGTTGTGGCTCTCGCCTCGGGCGGCGACAGTTCGACACCGACGGTTGCGGCCGCGTCGCCCAGCCAGGCTGACTCCAATCAGGGTGGTGAGGGTACTCAGGGCAGTCAGGACGGTGACTCTGCCGACGCCCCCGCAGATGGCACCCAGGCCGTAGAGGTTCGTGCGGCGATGCAGCGCTACATCGACGCATACAACACCGGGAACGTCGATCAGATCAAGTCCGCAACCTGCACCGGACTACGCGACAGGATTCGAGCACCGCAGGGTCGGGGCATGGTGATTCTCGACGGCATGTCTGAAGTACAGGTCACCGGCGACGTCGCGCAGTCGCTCGTCGACACCCACGTGACCGACGGAGGTCGGGCCACCCAGACCAAGACCGACAAGGCGACCTTCAGCAACGAGCAGGGCACCTGGTACTTCTGCCCCAACGCTCAGCCCTCCTACAGCACGTAGAGCGCGAGAGCGATCGCCGACCGAACGAGCCGGGGGGGGGGCCGCCCCGTGTTGGTGGGCGCCCCCCCCCCGTCGGCGGGCGCCACCGCCCGCGACGCCCGGTACGCCCGCGGCTGCACACCACCC